>NZ_JBIAXG010000064.1:0-35908 GCF_042896465.1 Streptomyces sp. NPDC001292 | reverse complement strand
GCGCGCGGTCTGCTCCGCAGACACGACGCGCCGCCGCTACGCGGCGGACAATTCCCTTGCTCCGCAAGGGAATTGATTCCCCGTCACTCCGTGACGGGAGCTCGAATCGCTCCGCGATTCGGCCTGAAGGAATTCGCTCCGCGAATTCCTAAAAAGCGCAGCAAGGCGGGAGGGGTTCGCCCGGTCGGTTTTCTTACTGGACTCAGTATGCTTTCCATTTCCCCCTGTTGCAATTCTAGAGTCATCTTCAAAATGAAATTTTCAATATCCCTCGGCTAGGAGTACATGAAATCCCATCAAGTCTCCCTCATTCTGGCTAATTCACTCGGATAAAAGTACGCTCTCGCGTTCCCGGCAACCCTTGGTCACAGCCCAGCCCATGCGCTCCCAGGTCAACCAACGCAGCCCCAGGGCACGCCAGCGCCCGAGCGCGGAGGCTCTGCCGACGCGCAACCCAAACCCCCGGCCCCGATCCCCGATGCCGCCGCGCCGCCCGTGCCCGCCCCCACCTCTTTCTCTCATTCGGGCAGGGAGAGCGGCAGCAGAGGGGATGTCAGCAGGCCGACCACGCGCCCGCAGGGCGTTGACCTGGGGTGGCGTAGACGCCGGCCGCCAGGCCGCGCAACCTCCAGCGCAATACCTGACGCAACGTCAGGCGCAACGCTGTACGCAACACGGAGCGCAACAGGTCTTCCAATCACGCATCATATCCACTATTATTTGAAGTCCTAGGGGAGGCGACCCCCGGGAACCGCAGAAGTCCAACGAAGGGGAAGACGTGGAGATCCAGATCTCTGACGGAATCGTCCGCCGAGTGCACGGCGGTAAGGACGCGCCCATGACCGGCCTTGCAATTCAGGCCCGTACGGTCGCGAACTTCCTGCCGTTGCTTGTTCAGCGGGTGGGCGCGAACATCGTGCACAACTCCGACGCGAATTACACCGGAATTCGGTTCGACACCAAGGTTGGCCCGGTGGTGCTGGAAATTCCGACGGTTGACCGTCCTTACCGGCTCGTTCACGAACTCCCGGAGTCGGACGAGAACGGGCGTACCGAAGTGGAAATGCGGCGATTCCCGCAGATCTACAAGCCGCAGGGAATCGCGCACATCACGGCCGAGTTCCTCCGGTCGCGCGGGTTCCTGAAGTAATCCGCCCGGGGGTGCCCCAGTCGGGGCACCCCCCTCTCCCCCGCATCACCGAGAAGAGAGGAACAACCATGGAGAGCGCGCGGATTATGGAGCAGCCCGAGGAGTTCAGGGCACCGCTCACGGATGCGGAGCGGGAGCAGGCGACTTACGCGCTGCTGGAGTTGGCGCGCAGCGAGAGCGACCCGGACGCGCTGAGGGTGCCGAGCGAGCAACTGGAAATGATTCGGCCCTTCTTCGAGTTGGGTTGGGCAATGGGTGTGCGCACCGGCCACACAGGCCCGGCCATGACCGACGTGCCGGTGGACCGCACCACGGTCGCGCGCGCGTTCGTCCTGCTGATGTCCGAGCGCGTGGCGGATCAACTGGTGATCGCGGTTGCGCGGAGTCTCGACCCGCAGCACGCCGGACCGGTGCTGTGGCAAAAGGTCGATTATCACGGCAGCGTGACGCAGCGTCACGGGATCTACTGGGTAAACGCGATCCACGCTCACGCAGACCCGTTCGGTGAGGCTCCCGAACTGCGCTACGACCTGTGCGAGATGCGCGGTGTCACGCCAGTGTCAACGGTCACGAACGTGCGCCGGACGAGCCTGACGCCATTGCCCGCGTACCGCATGGGATAAGTGTGCTGGTCAGGGGTGGGTTCATTCACTGCTGAAACACACTATTATTGAGGTTGTTCGGGGGTGGTGGCCCCGCCCCCGAACCGCAGAAGCCAACACGAAGGGGAGAACACCGCATGACTCAGCAGTTCGCCGAGCGCGCCACGAACCTCGCCCCCACCGGCGCCCGCAACGCCGGTCTGTCCGACCTGGTGCGCATCCTGGAGGACCAGCAGCGCCGGAAGCTGGACGTGATCGCGCCTGCCTCCGCCCTGCGGTTCCGCGAAGGCAACGTGCACGTGGAGGGCGTGGAATCCCTGATCACGGAGGACGGCGTGACGGACGTCGACGGGATCTACCGGCCCACCACCGTGGCCGACGAGGGGATCGCCGACAAGCTGCGAATTCCGCTCACGTACCTGCGGCGTATGCGCGCCGAGAACGTCCCGCTGCTGGACGAGAACGTGAACGCGTGGCTGCGGCAGGAGCCGGAGCGCCGTTTCATGCTGCGCGCGTTCCGGGGTGAGAGCGGCCCCGGCATGCAGCCGGCCGAGGGCGTGGCCCGCGCGCTGCTGTCCGACAGCTACAAGCTCATGGACAACTTCGACATGTTGCTCGCCGCACTGGACGGCGTGAAGCAGTCCGGCCACCCCACCCGCGTCACGGGGTGCGACCTGACCGACAGGCGCATGTACGTACGCGTCGAGTCCGAAGCCATCGCCATCCAGGCCCGCGCACTGCTGCGCGGGTACCGCTCCCCGTTCGACGGCCGCAGCGGTGACGAACTGCCGCTGATCTCCGCCGGTTTCGTCATCACCAACAGCGAGGTCGGCGCCGGGGCGTACACCATCACCCCGCGCGCGGTCATCCAGGTCTGCCGCAACGGCCTGACCATGTCCAAGGACGTCATGCGCGCCGTGCATCTGGGGGGCAAGCAGGACGAGGGTGTCGTGTCGTGGTCGGGGCAGACCCAGCGCAAGACGCTGGAGCTGATCACGTCGAAGACCGCCGACGCCGTGCGTACCTTCCTGTCGCGGGAGTACGTCGAGGCGAAGGTGTCGGAGATGGAGGCCGCCGCCGGTAAGGAGCTGGCCGAGCCGACGAAGACGATCGAGCACGTTACCAAGACGCTCAGCATCGGTACCGAGGCCAAGGACTTGATCCTTGCCCACTTCGTCCGGGGCGGTCAGATGACGGCCGGGGGCGTGATGAACGCCGTCACGTCGACCGCGCAGACGCTCGCGGACGCCGACCAGGCCGCCGCCCTGGAAGCGCTCGCGGTGCCCGCCCTGACGGCGGCCGCCGCGCACGGCTGACAGACCCCCGTGCGGGCCGGGAACCTCCCCGAGTCCGGCCCGCACGGGCCCCGCACCCGCCCAAGCGCCGGGCGGGCACCCCCTCCCGGACCACCCGGGAGTGCCCGCCCGGTCCCCGAGCGCGGAGCGCTCCCCCCAGCCAGGGAGCGCGGAGCGCGCCCGCCCCGCCCACTGCCGCGTAGCGGCAGCGCGACGCGGCTGCGGAGCAGACCGCGCGCCCAGAAGACCCCCGCCGCGCCACACGACACGTGCGCCGGCCGTCGGTGCTCACCGCCCCGTCCGCAAGGAGTACCCCGCATGCCCGCACGTCCGGAGCTCACCCGCCCTGACAACGCCGCCATAGCGGCCGCCATGAGCCGCACCCTGACCGCGCTTGCAGCCCTGCTCCAGGCACTCGGCAACGGCGAACACACGATCAACCTCGTGGCCGAGCGCACCGACGACACATTCGTCCGGGCTCAGGCCGACCTCTCCGTCGGCACCGCCCCGCTGCGCCTGGCCGTGCTGGACGAAGACGACTACTGCGCGCTGCGCACGCTGCTGGTGTTCGTGCTGGAGGGCAGCACCGTACGCAGCGCCGTCCTGGTCGCCACCACGGCCACCGAGCCCCACCCTCGCGCGTGCGGCTGGACCGTTCGGAACGGGTGGCTGCACCCCATGGACACGGCCGAACTCCAGAAGGCCGTCATCCCGTGCCCCGGCGTCCCCGCTGTACGGCGGGAGGTCTACGACGCGCCGGTCCTGGCACAGATCCCCGACACCGACGAGGAGGGCCCCCGTGGCTGAGAAGCCCGCCGTCACTGCGCACGGCTACTGCACCAACACCACCCCGGTCCCCGGCACCATCCGCACCGCCAACGCCAAGAACACCGGACCGAAGTTCTTCCACCTGCACGGCCGCCGCTACGGCGAATGCGCGTGCGGCAAGGAAGTGTCCCTGACCGAGCGGGACAACCTGCGCCGCCACACGCCGCCGCAGGAGTAACCCACAGACGCCGTCCGCCGCCCCCGTCCCCTCGGGGCGGCGGACGGCCCGCCCCGGCCAGAGCACCACTGGCCGAAGACCTGCCGCCCCGACGCCCGCGCCCTCCCCTTCGGCGAGCGCGGGGCGGCAGGTCCCCCGCCCGAACCGAACCGCCGAGGAGCCGCAGCCCATGCCCAGCCCGAGCCTGACCGTCGACACGCCCGCCGGCACCGTGCGCGCCACCGCCGAGCCCTCGCCAGGACGACGCCGTCGTCTTCGAGCTGGGCGGGGCGATGCGCGGCAGCGTGCACGTCACCGGCACCCACCACACCCACCACACCCACCACTGGGACCAGTTCACCGCCGTACGCGCCTGCCTCGGCCCCGTCAACGCCTACCAGACCACCGCCCCCGACGACGCCCTACCGCGGCTCACCCGCAGCCGCAACCGCTACCACGGCAGCCTGACCCTCTACCCCGACGACTACGCCGACCGCCCCCAGGTCAGCGTGTACCCGATGACGTCCGCCGACGGACACGAGCCGCCCAAGAAGACGGCAGCGACGCTCACCGCCGTCCTGCGCGCCTGCGCCGCCCATGTCGCGCAACGCGACGACCTGCCCGTGATCCTAGACCTCTCCCTGCAGCGGGACACTGCCGCCCTGCTGCGCTTCCTCACCTGGTCGGCCGCCCACCACCAGGCCGAAGCCGCCCGCTTGGAGCGGGAGGCCCGCGCAGCCCACCCCGCGCGGCGCGCCGCCGTGGCCGCCTGGTGGACCGTCGCCCGCTGGTTCCTCGCTTCCCCGCACCCGGTCCTGCTGCTGATACTGGCCGACCTCCCCTACTCGGTACTCCCCAACTCGCTGGCCCGCACCGTCGACGTCAAGCAGTGGTGGGCCCCGTATTGCCTCACCGCGGCCGCCCGAGAGCACGAGCACGCCCGCCGCGCCCAGGCCGAAGTCGACTCCCTGCGTGCCCAGCAGCGCTCACGGCGCCCGGCCCGCCGCCCGCACCCGCCCGCGCACGCTGCCGCGCACGCGGCGCACCTGGAACTGGAGATGTCGTGACGATGCGCTGGTTGATGACCCTCGGAGAGCGCACCCGCCCCGAGACGCCCACCTACGCCGAGTGCCCGGGCCCGAACGACGCCCGCGCGCTCGCCCTGGTCGATGACTGCGGCCAGCTCTTCCCCATCCTGCTGGCGTGGCGGCGGGCATTTGGCCGCGAAGTGACAGGCTGGGCCGGGCAGGTCGAGGCGGACGACGTCGAGAACCTCTCCCAGGACGTGGCCGACGACTGGGGGCCCGGTCTGCGGCTGGACACGATGCCCGGCGGGTACGTGAAGGTCTCGGACTACCGCGACCACCAGCTGCCCGACGCGGTCACCGCCGGTCCCCGCATGCTCATGCGCTGATCTCGGCCTCAAAAGCCGCAGGTCAGGCGGGGGTTCACACCACCGCAGATCACACTATTATGAATGTCGCGGGAGAGGATTTCTCCCTCACACCGCCACCCTCCCGCACCCAAGGACCGACCGAAAGGGCCGCGATGCCCGAGGATTTCGCATTCCCCCGCAACACCGGTTCGTACGGCTACCGGGTCCTCGACCGCCAGGACCCGAGCACCAGTTACGGCGTCGTCTGGCACGACCCGGAGGTGTGCAAGTGGGTCGCCGAGTATCCAGGCAACCGCCCGGGCAGCGGCGGCGGGGTCCCCGGATTCGCCAGCCGGGAATGGGCCGCGCGCTTCCTGTACCGCTACCGCAAGCCCCAGCCATCCGGCCGCACCTGACCGGCCGCCCGCCCGCCTCACACCGCCGCCAGTCACAGAAGGGACCGCGCATTGGCCGCCTTCGGCCACATCTCCCGAGAGCGCTGCGACCAGCTGGGCCGCGCCCTCACGGCCGCCGGCCTTGCCTGGACGGACAACGGCCGCCAGGACAAGCCCGAGTTCCTGACCTACACCGCCACCGACGCACACGGCCGCGAGTGGAGCATCAGCCCGGCCACCAGCAACCAGATCACCCCGTCCCGGCCTGCGAGTCTCTGGCAGGCCCAGTGCACCGAGCCGATGCACCGGACTCCGGTCCTGTCCGCCCGGGCAGTCGTCGACCACATCCGGGCGTTCCCCGCATGACCGGCACGCTGCCGCCGTGGCGCCCCGACGACTTCGACGACCGGTGCGAGACGTGCGGCGCAGCGCCAGGCCAGTTGTGCAAGCCGACGTGCGACACCGGCTACACCGCCGAGGACTCCCGCCGCGACGCCGAGCGCCGCGACCAAGGCGCCGCCCCCCACCGCCCCGCGCCGGACACCCCACCGCCCTCCCGAAGGAGTGAAGACGCCGCCATGCCGCAGGAGTTGACCACCCAACAGCAGTTCGACGCATTCGCCGACGATGTGGCCCGGGAGCTGGGCACGCACTGCCGGACCGCCCCTGCGCCCGGGTACACACACTTTCTGGCACGGCTCATCGTCGACGGCGACGGCCGCGCCGTACGCCTGTGCCAACCCGACAACGAGCAGCCCAGCAGGCTCAGCACTGGCGGAAGGCGACCTTCCCAGAACAGTGGCGGCCCATCCCCTGGGCCTCGGAACGTAGTCGCCGGTCACATCACGGGTACGCCGTCCCGGAGATACAGCGGCCGTCCCCTCTCCAGCGCGTGTACAGCCCCCTCAAACCGGCGTCGCACTCGGTCGCTGAGGCGAATACCGGCTTTGTCCGGCGTTACGAACGCGACCTCGGACAGCTCGTCGTCGCGCGGGCGTAGCCCGTCGGCCTGGTCTTGGTCGAGCATGCCGCCGTCGAAGACGAACGCGATCTGGTCGTCCCAGGGCCCATGCGGGGCGACCCAGTCCACCACCAGCAGACCCCGCAGGACGACCCCGAGATCAAGTTCTTCGATCAGCTCTCGGCGCACAGCGTCCTCCGGCGGCTCGTTGACCTCCACCATCCCGCCGGGCAGGTCCCAGCCCGGTTTGTAGGTGGGATTGACCAGGAGCACGCGCCCGGCCGGGTCCCGTAGCAGCACGTCAGCAGCAACGCGCTTACGGGCTTGCTTGGCGTTTCCCTCCGCGAGGTAGGCGTTCCACGCGTCGGGGTCGGCAGGGGTAGGTGCCTTGGTGGGCCTCATGCGGTGGTGCCTCCCGGGGACGGCGGGATCCGACCGCCGGCGTGACCTCGCTGAGGGAGATCACCAAGGACCAGGTGGAGAACGCCGTGGACGGGGTGACCGGCTACGCCCGCCGTGGACTGGCCACGGCCATGCGCAGCCTCTCCCGCGCGCTGAAGCGTGAACGCGTGATCTTCCGCAACCCCATCCAGAACCTCCCGGTCGGCGACATCAAGGGCATCCCGAAGTCCATCCCCTTCGACCTCCTGACGGGCTGCTCGACCAGGCGACGACACCGCTCGGCCGCCTCGTTGTGGCCCTCGCGGCCGTCCACGCGCTGCCCGGCAAGGAGATCCAGACCCTGCACACCACGGGCCTGGGTCTCTCCCGGGGCACCCTCGAAGTCCGGCGCGGTCTGCTGCGGCACACCCTCTACCTGGAGGAGCTCACCCACCAACTCGCCGCCGACTGGACGACCTACCGCCACCACCGCTGGCCGGCCTCGTCCAACCCCCACCTGCTGGTCAGCCAGAAGAGCGCGGTCGACCCCGACCACCCGGCCGTCAGCATCGGCACCCTGAGTGGAGCCCTTCCCCGCGGGCTGACACTGAGCGGCCTGAGACAAGACCGCATCCTCAACGAAGCAGCCCAAATCGCCGACCCGCTCAGGCTGATGCGGCTGTTCGGCATCACCGAGCAGACCGCCATGCGCTGCGTCATCGCCGCCCACCCCGAACGAACCGCCAAGCTGCCCAGGTAGCCCGCCTGGTTCAGCCCTGGAGGGTGGCGAGCCAGTCGGTCAGCAGGCGGTTGACCTCGTCGGGGCGCTCCTGCTGGATCCAGTGGCCGCAGCCGTCCAAGAGGTGGGAGGCCGACAGGCCGGGGAGGGTGGTGGGGTAGGCGTCGATGGCGTCGGACATCCATGTGGTGGAGGCGTCCAGGGCGCCGCCGATGAACAGGGACGGCTGCTTGATCGGGGCTCCGCGGTGCGGGGCGAGGTCTTCCCAGTCTCGGTCCATGTTGCGGTAGCGGTTGAGTGCGCCGGTGATCCCTGTGCGCTCGAACTCCCCGGCGTAGAGGTTGAGGTCGTCCTCGCTCAGCCAGGCCGGGAGGACCCCCGTGGGGAAGCGGTCGCGCAGCCGGCCGCCGCCGCGGGCGACGAAGTGCGGGGCGGGCTCGCCCTGGGCGGGCATGGTGTCGGCGGACAGGGCCGCGTAGAAGCCCGCGAGCCAGCCCCGGACATCGGGCTCGATCTCCGCCTCGGCGCGGCCGGGCTCCTGGAAGTAGGAGACGTAGAACTCCTGCTCGGGGCCGCCGATCTGGCCGAAGATGTCGGTGGGGCGGGGGCCGCCGGGCGGCGCGTAGGGGACGCTCAGCAGGCCGACGGCGCGGAAGACCTCGGGGTGGAGCAGGGCGGAGGCGGCGGCGATGTTGGAGCCCCAGTCGTGGCCGACGACCACTGCGTTCTCCTCGCCGAGGGCGTGCACGACGGCGACGTTGTCCTCCACCAGGTCGAGCATCCGGTAGGCGTCGGTCGCCTCCGGCTTGGAGGAGCGGCCGTAGCCGCGCACGTCGATCGCCACCGCCCGGTGGCCGGCCGCAGCGAGGGCCGGGAGCTGGCGGCGCCAGGAGTACCAGGACTCGGGGAAGCCGTGCACGAGCAGGACCAGCGGGCCGGTGCCCTGCTCGACCAGGTGCAGGCGCCCGGCCGGGGCCTCGACGGTGCGGTGGCGGAGCTCGGCGGTCGGCTCGGGCTGCATGGGCTTCTCCTCGGATCGCGGGCGGACGCGGCTACCCATCGATCATGCGGCGCGGCACCTGCCCGACGCGATCAGCCTTGCCATTCTGGCAAACTCGCAGGACAGAGCGGTGAGCGGCACGGCGAGAAGGAGCGGGAAAGGTGGCAGTCGACGACGTGGACGGCACGCTGGCCGCGATGGGGCCCCGGTTGCGGGCCGCGCGCGAGCACCACGGCGCGACGCTCGCCGGTGTCAGCTGCGCGACCGGCATCTCGACCAGCACGCTGTCCCGGATCGAGACTGGCCGGCGCAAGCCCACCCTGGAGGTGCTGCTGCACCTGTCGAAGGAGTACGGCGTCTCCCTGGACGAGCTGGCCGGCACCGCACCCGCCCCCGCGGCCGAGCCGCGCGCTACGGCGCCGCTGAGCTTCGGCGACGACAAGGTGGTGCTGCCGTTGACCCGGTACGTCGGCGGCCTGCACGCCCACAAGCACGTCCTGCCCGCCCTCGAGGACCCGCCCGCGCGGCCCCGTCAGGTCTCCCACGACGGCCACGAGTGGCTGTGCGTCCTGTACGGGCGGCTGTGGCTCGCGCTCGGCGACCAAGACCTCATCCTGACCCCCGGGGACGTCGCCGAGTTCGACACCCGCACCCCGCACGGGGTGGCGAACGCCAGCCCCGGCGGTCCGGTCGAGTACCTGATCATGTTCGGACCGCAGGGCGAGCGCCTACGGCCGCGCACCCCTCCAGCCGCTGGTCGCGGGAGCCGCCAGCCGAATCGCGCCCAGGCTGGCCGAGAAGAACAGCCGTAGGCTCCGGAACCCGCTCCGACCAAGACAGCGAAATCACGACCTGCACGTAGGTTCGCGGCCAAGGGCTGCCCAGATTCCTGGAACTCGCGCGCTACCGACCGGGCGGCACAGAAGATCCGCCGCGCCGAGCAGGGCCACGAGTACGCCGCTGCTCAGCTTCTCGCGCTCGGAGCTCCGCGGCCGCGGCCCGGCTGCGACCCGGCCCTGTGGCTGCGTGAGGCCCTGGCCGCGGTTGGCGCCCGCAACATCCGGCACCGCGGTGTGCACCGCTACGTGTTCCGGCTTGGCCGGACCCGCCGTGAGCGGGAGGAGATCAAACTCGGTCTCCCCGTGCTGCGGCCCTACCTCAAGCGTCCCGACGCCGGGCCTGCGGCGGCGTGACCGGTGCTCCGGCACCGCCGCCCGCGATCGGCCGCCAATTCCTACCGCCCCGTTCTCGTCCTCCTTGGAGCTGCTATGCCTTCGCGGACTGCCCACCGCCCGCCCCCCGCGCCCGACTTGACCTCCTACGACCTGCTCGCTCCCCAGCTGTCCGGCGGCAAGGACAGCGCGGTCATGATGTTTGTGTTCATGGCAGCCGCCCGGGCCGCCGGCGTGGACGACCGGGTGATCTCCTACAGGCTCGAAGTGCTGGAGTGGCCGCCGGTCGTCTTCGGCGGCATCCGTTATCCCGGGGTGTCCGAGCTCGCCACGCTGCAGAGCTCTGCCTTCGGTGTGCCGGCCGACCGGCACCTGGAGGTCACCCGCACGATGCCGGGCCCGGACGGCACCCGGATGCCGCGCAGCCTGCTGACCGAGATCGCGGCCTACGGGCGCTTTCAGCGCATGGGCAGCCCGTACTGTCGCAAGGCGCCAAGGAGAGCGTGGTCTCCAGCGCCTGGACGCCGATCGTCAACCGCCTGAAGCGCGAGCTCGGCCGCCCGGTGCGGATCCTCATGGGTCTGCGCAGCGACGAGGGGCCCGACCGCAAGAAGCGGGCTGCCTTCCGTACGGTGCAGGCCAACAGTGCGCACGCCGTCGACGAGTGGCTACCCATCAAGGACTGGTCGACCGAAGCGGTCAAGGAGTGGCACACCGATGCGCCGGTGCCGTACTGCTGGACGTACGACTCGGTGCCCGGCGCAGGCGACTGGGCCGGAACTTCCCGCTCATGTTCGCTGTGCGTTTTCGCCTCCCGCCACGACGTGCTGCTCTCCATCGGCCGGCGTCCGCGACTGGCCGACCTGTACGCCGAGGTCGAACAGGTGCGAGGCGACAGCTTCCGCGTCGACTGGCGCATCACCGATCTCATCCGGCACGCCGCGGCCTGTGGAGCGCCCGACCCCGGCGTGGTCTGTCCGGACGACGGCCTGGAGTTCACCGCCCTCGAGGAGCAGGTCCGCGCAGCGCTGGAGCAGGAGCCCCGCAAGGAGCCCTACCTGGCCCGGCGGACACGACGATCGCCGTGCGACGGCTGTGCCGCTCCGCTCTGAGTTTCCCGCACGCCTCTGATCTTTCTTGAAAGGCATACTGCTGATGATGACGACGACCACCCAGCGCCTCCTCGACCTCGTCGCGGCCGCACCGGCCAGCCCCGACGAGGACCTGGTGCTGCTCCTCCGCGAAGCGAGCGAGCTGTACCAGCAGGGTTTTGCAGGCCTACGCGACACCGTGGCGGCCCGCTTCGCCGGGCTGTCCAGCGGGGATCTGGTGGCGGCCGCGACCGCGGCCGGCATTCCGTGCGACGTATCCCAGGACCGCGACGAGCTGGTCCTGCTGCTCGCCCTGGCCGAGTGGGAGATGACCCCGGCGACCCTGGCTTACACGGAGATGGCCGAGGACGCGGCCCGCCGCGGGGTGTGCCTGATTCCCGAGGAATGACTTCTTCCTCGCGCCGCCCGGGAAAACCTGGGCAGCGTACTGGACCCCCGCCCCAAACTCCTGCCATTATGTGAGTTGCGAGCCGGGCAGGCCGGCTCACCTCCGACAGGACGGACGGTTCTGCCATGACCTCGCGCCGTGAGCCTCGCCTGGCCGACGCTGCCGAGATCGCGGCTGAACAGGGCCTGACGCCTGCACGGATCAGCGGCCTCTACAACGACCGCACCGAGAACGGCTTCCCCGAAATCGCCGACATGCGCGGCCGCGCCCGCCTGTGGGACCACGCGAAGGTCAGCGAGTGGTTCGCGAACCGCCCGTCGGCACGACTGCGCGAGCACACACCGCCCGCCCGTGATCCGCAGGACCTGCTGAACGCCGCCGAGGCCTCGAGGTTCCTGGGCTACAAGAACCCCAACCAGGTCACCACCTTCGTCCGCGACCACCCCGGGTACTTCCCCGACCCGGACGTCGTCGAAGAGCTGGGCACCGCCGAAAACCCCTACCGCCGGCAGATGTGGCGCGTGCAGACCCTGCTGGACTGGATGGCCACCCGGCCAGGCCGCGGCAAGCACGCCGGCGCGAAGCGCACCGCCCCTGCACTGCCCGACGTCCCCGTCGACGGCGACCCCGACGAACTCCTGGGAGCGACTCAGGCCGCAGCGCTGCTGGGGTTCAAGAGCGTCAACTCCTTCTCCAGCAGCCTGTCCCAGGGCAATCTGCCCCTACTGGAAACCCCCGACGCGCTCACGGAGAAGGGCGGGCGCCGACGGTGGACACGCCGGCGGATCCTCGACCAAGCCGCCCAACCTCGAGGCAGAAACCGGCGGTGAGCGCGCCTTCGCCCACCGCCCCATAGACGCGGCATCCGGTTACGGGTCGTTGGTCCCTTGCGGGCCGGGTGTCGCACGATGGCCGGCATGGCGTGGCTCGCCACCACGCCCCGCAGCAGCCCCGGCTGCTGCGGACCGGCCATCGCCGAACTTCTCTTGGGACCGCGTCTTCCTGGTTCACCCGCGGCCCCTTGCCGTAGTGGTGACGAGCTCCCCTGCAGAAGCAAGCTGCTGGCTTCGTTCATCTCTAGGAACAGCGTTTGTCGACGGGTTGCGGAGGCAGTCGGCGGTCAGCCGGCTCGGAAATGTCGACGAGAGATGACGGCACGTGTCCGGCCCCGATGAAGGCTGGTCGATCTCGCGGAGCTGGCGATCGGTAGGTTGTGTCGTCGAACGTTGAATCGCCTGTTCGAAGGGGTGGGGCCGGGGTGGAAGAACCAGAGATCACGATCAAGCTCACCCGCGACGAAGCGACGATCCTGTCGGACTGGTTGGAACGGTTGCAGATGACCGATCTCAGCAACACGGTTGATGATCCAGCCGCATGGGCACCGATCCATCGGATCGCCGGCCAGCTGGACAAGATGCTGCCCGCGCTGTTCTTCCCCAACTATGACGTGCGGCTGGAGGAGGCCCGGCGCCGCTTGCGTCCACTCGATGAAGGCAGCCTTGAAGACTGAGTCGATCGAATCTCGCGACCGGACAGCACTGCCCGCGAATGCGGGCCGGCCCGCCGCCCGTCAGGGCGGCAGGCCGTCGAGTCAGGCAGCGGCAGGTCAGCCGGCCTTGGCGGGTTCCTCAGCTCGGGCTCGGGTGCTGGCGAGTCGGTAGGAGTCGGTGCCAGTCTCGATGATGGTGCCGTTGAAGGTGAGCCGGTCGACGATGGCCGCGCAGAGCCGGGGGTCCGTGAACGTCTTCGTCCAGCCATCTGGGGCTGGCACTTGTTCCCTCACAAGAGTTGCCGCTGCCACCTGGCCGTATCCCGCTCCTGCGGTCCTCGTTGGTTCTCGCGGTAGCACCCCTGGTTTCAAGGTGCTGCCTTGACCGTTCAGGTGCGAGGAAGGTGTGCCGGTGACCGAGGCGAGACTCCAGGTCATCGCGGGCGGGGCCGTTCCGCAAGAACCACTGTTCACGGACCCGTGGCAGTTCCAGACCGCGTGCGTCGACGCGTTCGTCGCCTCGTGGCGGGCCCGCGGGTTCAGCCCGGTGACCATCGACAACGACATCGGGCTGTTGGAGCGAACCCTCGCGGCCCTGGGCCGGCCTGCGTGGGAGGTGACGCCGGAGGACATCGACCGGGTGGTCGGAGACCTCGCGGTGAAGGGCCGGGCGACCTCGACCCGGCGCGAGTATGTGCAGATCTTCAAGGGGTTCCACCGGTTCCTCCAGGCCCGCAAGGCGGCCGAGATCGAGACCGCGTTCGGTGTCCGGCTGGTCTGCCCGGTCGACGAGTTCAACGCCTCCCGGCATGTCGGCGACGACTCGCCGGCCCTGGTGCCGCCGCCGACGCCGGAGAGGGTGGCAGAGTTCTTCGACTTCATGAAGCAGCGGATCGCGACCGCGAGGAAGTACGGGCCCGCGGCCCGTGACTATGCGATGTTCAGGACCCTGTATCACGCCGGGCTCCGCTCGGAGGAGGCATCGCTGTTGGACAGGTCGGATGTGCACTTCAGCCGTGGCCCGTTCGGCAAGCTCCATGTCCGCTTCGGGAAAGGGGCTCACACCTCGGGGCCGCGGCCTCGCTGGGTGCCCATGCTCGACGGCCTGGACCTGGTGCTGCGGTGGTTCCTGGAGGATGTGCGGCCCAAGTTCCCGGACTCTCCGGTGCTGTTTGCCGACGAGTCCGGCGGCAATTTGCATCGCGGGACCATCCGTAACCGGCTTCGCTATCTCATGGAGCTCGAAGGCCGCCCGTCCGCAGAGCGGTTCAGCCCGCATGCGCTGCGGAGGGCCTGTGCGACCCACAACTATGAACGTGGCGTCGACCTGGTGGCGATTCAGCAAATGCTCGGACATTGGACCGTCAGCTCGACCATGCGGTATGTCCGGCCCTCCGCGACGTTCATTGAGGACGCCTATCAGCGGGCAGTTTCCAGCACTCTGGCGGAGCTGACTGGGAAGGACTCCTCGGCATGAAGATCCGATGGCGGCTTCGAATGGCCGCCGCCCAGCGCGAGGTGTGGACCGGCACCGAGCTGCGGCGACTGCTGGCCGAGAAGGCCGGACTGGAGCTGTCCTCCGCGTCGGTGTCCGCGCTGTTCACCAAGGAACCGTCACAGGTGAAGATGACCACGCTGGCAGCGTTGTGCACCGCGTTGGAGTGCACCCCCAACGACCTCATCGAGGTCGACACGACTCCGGTCGAGCGGCCCGTCACCCCGCCTCGGCCCGTCGCCGACATCCCGAAGGCCGCCGGCTCCGCCCGGGGCCGGTCGATGCCACCCTTGTGACCTGCGGGCATCTTCATGGGCAAGAAGCAACGGGACTGCGTCACCTGTGGCGGGCCGGTCGGCTATCTCGACCGGCAGCACTGCTGCCGGTGCTGGCGCCGCATGAAAGAACAGGATGCGAAGGCGACATGCCCGTCCTGCGGGAAAGACCGTGTGCTCCAGCAGGACACCGGCCGGTGCATCACCTGCTCGCGCGTCTGCGAACAGTGTGGCCATCCCGTTCGCTCGCCCCAGAACCGCCTCTGCCGAGAATGCCGCCGCCGCGGCGACCGGCTCGCAGTCCAACAACCCTGTCCCCGCTGCGGCAAGTTGGGCTATCTCCGTGAGACGACCGGGTGGTGCGGCCATTGCTCCCGGCCCCGGCAGGGCAAGCAACCGCCGCGAATCTGCCGAGGATGCCGGGCCCTTCGCCGACATGCCGGGCTGGGGCTCTGCTCCGCATGCTGGCAGAAACACCCCGACCGCCCCTTCGTCCGCGGCGAACGCCTCCGCGAACGACTCACCAACCCGCCCGCGTGGCTCGACGACTTCGTCGCATATGTCGCCGCCCGCAACTGCGTCGCACGAGCCTGCGGGTTCATCACCAGCCTGGACCGGCTTCTGCATGACGGCCAGCCCCATTCACCCCAAGCTCTTCTGGAGCGGTCACGCACGCCCGGACGGTCGATGGGCTCCTTCGCCCGCGCGCTTGAAGGCTTCTTCACCCAGCACGGCCTGGCCCTGCCCACCGACCAGGCCGAACGGCTCGCAGCCGGGCGGCGCAAGCGCCGCGTCGACGCCGTCCCCGAATCCCTCAGGCCGGCCGTCATCGCCTTCGATGCCGCACGGATGCGGGCCCAGGACCGGGCCCGCCGGGCCGGCACCCGGCCCCGCAGCGATCACACCCTGGAAACCGCCCTGGCCATCATGCGCGACCTGGCCAACTTCCTTGTGAACCACCGCGGCAAAGACGACTGGGCACTGGTGGACGTGCACGACATCGAGGCATTCCTGGCCACCTTGCCCAAGGGACGCAAACGGCGACTGACCGTGCTGCGGCAGTTCTTCCGCTTTGCCCGCTCGCAGCACATCGTGCTGGTCGACCCGACTCGCACCCTGACCGCGAAGGCGCCCAGCGGCTTCCGCGGCCGGACGCTCACCCTGGATCAGCAGCGGGCCCTGTTCCGGCGCTGGACCACCGATCAGCACGTCCACCCGCACGAAGCTCTGATGGGCATGCTCGCCTTGCTGCACGGTGCCTCCAGTTCGGAAGTCCGCATGCTCCGGATCGACGACATCGACGGTGCGGCTCAGACCGTCCGGCTTGGTAAACGACCCCGTCCCGTCCTACTGGACCCCGCTTCCTGGGCAGTGCTGGAACGATGCCTGGCCCACCGCGAGGCATGGCCGACGGCCAACTCGCACGTGATGGTCACCAAAGGAACAAAGGCCGGGCGAAGCCCGGCCTCAACTGCCTATCTATCCCATGCCTTTGACGACTGTGGACACCCGCCCCGGATGATCCGCAGCACCCGCCTCGTGGACCTCGTGAACACCATGGACCCAAAGCTCGTCGCGGCGGCCTTCGGCATGGATGCCCAGGGCGTGCTGGCCTATCTCGCCGACCGCATCGATCCCGGGCGCCTCCCGCAGCAGACGACCAACGACCAACAGGCACAATAGTTCGATGCCCCTCATTGCCTGCGCGAGCTGCCAGCAACCACTCACCGGCGAACTCCGGGAGGTCCCAGTACCGCCCGCCGCCGAGAAGGTGGAGGGCCACCGAGTCGCCCCGCCGCGGGTATCCCAGGGAACCTATGCCATCAGCCCCCAGACACGAGTGATCATCCTGCATCCTGACGACCTGCCAGGCACTGCCCCGCACCCTGACCGCAGGCGGCGTAATGGCTGCTGCGGACTCGACGGCTTGGACGGACCGAACCTTGTATGCCGCAGCTGCGGAGCTGAAGTGGCAACCCAGCAGTCCGACTGCTGGACCGACCATCTCGCGACAGCGGCACCAGACGTCGTGACCATCAACATCGAAAACCCGCGCTGAACCTGTCGTGCTTCGGCATGACCCAGCACACCTTCGCCGGAACATGTGCGCTTTGCCGAACGACTCGTTGGAGGCGATCGCGACGCTGTTCTTCTCCTCGCGTTCGGTCAGGACCTGGAAGAGGAGTTCGGCGCCGTGGCGGTCGAGTTCCATGTAGCCGAGTTCGTCGATGCAGAGGAGATCGACACGGCCGTAGCGGGCGATCGTCTTGTTCAGCTGCTTCTCGTCCGCGGCCTCGACCAACTCGTTGACCAGCTTCGTTGCGAGCGTGTAGCGGACGCGGTAGCCCTTCATCGCGGCCTCGGTGCCCAGCGCGATGAGCATGTGGGACTTGCCGGTGCCGGAGTCGCCGATGAGGCAGAGCGGCTGGCTCTTCTTGATCCATTCGCAGCTGGCGAGGGTGTGGATGGTGGCCGGGTCGACGTTCGGGTTGGCGTCGAAGTCGAAGGACCGCAGAGACTTCTCCCGCGGGAAGCCGGCCGCCTTGATCCGCCTCTCCGACCTGCGGCGGGCCCGGTCCTCGCACTCGGCCATCAGCAGTTCGGCGAGGAAGCCGCGGTAGGTCATCTGGTCCTTGATCGCCCGGTCGGCGATGTCGGAGAACTCGTTGCGGATCGACGGCAGCCGCAGCAGGCGGCAGGCGGAGTCGATCGCGGCGTCGGCGGCCTGCTCGGTCAAGCCTCGCTGGCGGGGCATGGTCACTGCGCTTCTCCCTCACGGTGGCCGCTGCCGCTGGTGCGGCGGCGTCGGAGCAACTGGTCGTAGTGAGACACCGAGGGCAGCGGCCTGGTGTCCGGCGGAAGATGCGCCAGGCGCCACTCGTGCAGGGACGTCACCGTCGCCGGCGGCTGGCCGAGGGTCCGGGCATCCGGTGCGGGCTCGGTCTCGGCCTGGGCAGCCTTGCGGGCCTCCAGTGCGACCGCATCCGCGGTCATGGCCCCGGCCCGCAGAGCGGCGGCCAGGCCGGCCACGACGTGCTCGTGCGTCATGTGGCGTCCGAGCAGCAGCACCTCGATGAGCGCGCGGGTGCCGTCCCGCTCGCCGTGGGTCTTCATCGCCTGGGTCCACCAGGCGTCGTGGACCGGGGTGAACTTGCCCGCCGAGCGGGCCTGTTCGAGAGCGGTCGAGCCGGGGAAGGCGCCGGGCTTGCGGACCAGGACCTCCAGGTAGTGGTCCAGATCCAGGCGGACGGCGCCTTTGGCGATCAGCCGCTCGTGCCGGGCCACCTCCACGTTCTGGTCGTAAACCACCAGGTGAGAGGCGTGAAGGATGACCCTCACCCGCTTGCCGATCAGCCTGATGGGGACCGAGTAGCGATTCGTGCGGACTGGGATCTGGCCATAGCGGTCGACCCGCGGGGTGAACAGTCGCCCTGTCTCGAACGGCTCCTCCGGCAGCGGCATCAGCAGCGGTCGTTCGAGCACGAAGTCCTCGGCGATGGTCCGGGACCTGGAGCCGATCCGGCGGGCGTCGTCCTGCCGGTCCCACTGCTCGACCATCTCGTTCAGCTCGGCGAGCGACGACACCTCGGGGACCGGGACGAAGTGGTTGCGACGGAAGTAGCCGATCTGGCCCTCGACGCCGCCCTTCTCGTGGGCGCCCTCGATGCCTGGGCGGCAGTAGAAGCTTTCGATGCCGTAGTGCGACTTGAAAGCGATCCACCGGTCGGCTTCCACCCTCGCCCGGCTGAGTCCCAGAACCCGGGCGACGGCCGCCTTGAGGTTGTCGTAGCGGATCTTGGTTCGCGGGACCCCGCCCAGCGTCCGCAGCGCGTGGACGTGGCCTTCGAAGAATGCCTCCTGGCCGCAGGAGGCGAACACTCGGTGGACGGCCTTGCCGGAATACGACAGGCGGAAGGAGAACAGGTAGCAGGTCACCAGCTCGCCGGCGAGGCGGATCGTGACGTCGCCGAAGTCGACCTCCGCCTCGTGACCGGGCTGGTGGGTCTGGGGGACGAACGCTTCCAGCGGGGCCTTGCCCGACTCGACCAGGATCTCGGGCTTCCGGGCCGCGACGTAGTAGCGGACCATCCCGTAGGAGACGTCGGCGCCGTGTTCCTCGACCAGCCGGTGGAAGATCCGGGTGACCGTGTGCCGCTGCTTGCGCGGCGCGTCCAGGTCCGCCCGCAGGATCTCGTCGATCACCGGCTTGTAGCGGTCCAGTCCGGTCGCCCTCGGCGGCAGCTTCTTGCGCGGCTCCGGCCAGGACGAGTCCAACGCCTTCCGCACCGTCCGCCACGTCACGCCGTGCTTGCGCTCAAGCTCCCGCATCGACATGCCGCCACGGTGGTCACGCCGAATCGCCGCGTACAGCTCGACCTTCGACATCCGCGGCATGACCAGCACCTTTCACCAGGAGCACCTCGATGCTGCCCTGGCAAGAACCCCGGTGCCTCCCAAACTCGTCGACATCACCCATCCGTGGAACAGAGCGCCTCCCAAACCCATCGACAAGCGACGTCGCTACTGCTGCTCGACAAAGCCACAAGCTGCCCTGGCGCGCGGACGCGGTCAGTGGTCGGGGCCATGGATGTCAGCAACGGCGCAGACCGCGACGCTGTTTCGACTTCGTGACCATGGTCGGGGCTTTGTGGTCGGGGGCCTGGTCGGGGCCCGCGGGTTTCCTCAGCAGCAACCGAAGGTCTCCGCCGGAGACCGCCACGGCCGCGGAAGGAGACATCTCATGAGCAGCGCCGCACGGAGCACTCCGGGTACAAAACTGGCCCCCAGCCCCGCTGAGCCCTTGGCCCACCAGGTGCTGGCCGGGCTCGCCCAGCACCGCATCGCCACCACCAGCCAGTTGCGCCGGATGCTGCGCCCGGACGGCACACGACAGCTGATCTCCCGCGTTCTGAACAGGCTGCGCTCCGACGGCTTCGTCGACTGCACGGTGCTGCCGGACGCGAACCGGACCCGTACCAACGCCTGGTACCTCACGCAGGAAGGCGCGAGGCTGACCCGCGACCTGCCCGTCCTGCGGGGGCGGCCGCCCTACCCCATCACCTCGACCACGGCAGCATCGCTGAAGACCCCACACACGCTCGCCGTCGTACGCGCCCACCTTGCCTTCGCCGCAGACGCCCGCCGGCTCAGGCACGAGCACGGCCCCTGGGACTGGACCCCTGAGGTGTCCCACTCCATCGGCGAGGGCGAGCGGATCGTGGCCGACGCGGTCATGTACTACACGGTCGTCGAGAGCGAACACCGGCGAAAGCTGCGTGCCTTCGTGGAAGTCGATCGCAGCACCATGAGCAGCGAGCGGCTGGCCGTGAAACTGATCGAGTACGCCCGCCTGTTCCAGTACGAAGCCCAGCCCGTCGGCCGGCGGAGGCAGGCCGCAGCGGGTCCTGCCTGGCTGCGCTGGTATCCGGTCTTTCCCCGTGTGCTCTTCGTGCTCACCAGTGCCTCCCGGGCCAGGATGGAGAATCGGATGAGCGATCTGCAGGCGATGGTGGCTCAGCACCCGCTCGTAGCGGCCCTCGCCCGCGAAGTCAGGCTGGGAACCGCCGTGCTGGAAGACCTGGAGCAACACGGTCCCGCCCAGGACGTGTGGATGCCGTTGGCCGGCGGCAAGCCTCGCCCGTGGATGGACCTGTGAGTCGCCGGCGCGAGCGATAGCTGTTGATCAGCTTGCTGCCCCAGGACACCGGTCCTGGGGCGGCAGGCGTTTGTCTGAACCGTAGAGGCCGCTTGATCAGCGTTGTGCTCCCACGTGCTGTAAGGCGCTCTGGCACAGCGGCAGCAGCAGTCCGTCGCCAGGCCAGAAGGGCTGCTCGGCCGCGAGGCCGGTGAGGGGCATGCCGACCTCTGTCAGGAGATGCACTGCCGCACCCTGTGGCTGGCCGTGCCCCCTGCAGACCGAGACCGGCGGACTGCCGATGTCGACGTCCCTCGGCGCAGCGTGGGCCGAGATCGCGCCGATGCTGGGAATGCGCCCGGCACCGGTGGCCCGGCGCGAGGTGACCGTCTACCGCGAGCAGGCCTCCCGGGTGGAGGCCGCGCTCGCCGGCGGCATCGCCTTCCGGCCCGCCCGCCCGGCGGAGATCGTGTGGATGATCCAGCACGCCCTCCACCGCGGCCTCGCTGAGCCCCTGCTCGCCGAGGCCGAGACCAGCGAGTTGTCCCTTCCGCGATGCGGTGGTCTGGGTCGACACGGCGCAACACCGCCTGGACCTCAAGGTCGTCGGCGGCCAGGTCGCCAACGCTGATACGGACATGGACCAGCATGAGCACTGTGTTCTGTTACACCCACAGGGTTGTGCCCCGAGTCGGGGAAGCGTCGGGGGGTGCAGGACAATGCCCCGCCCATCCGCTACGGGAAGGGCGGACGAGCGGGGCTGGTCGTGGGGGCCTACCAGTGGATGCTTTGGCCCTCCGCGGTTACGTGGACTGTGGCCTCCTCCACCGCCGGTGTACTGGCGGCATGCCAGCGGCCGAGGTTCTCCTCAACCGCGTCCCAGAGAGGGTCAGGGCCGTCCTGCCGGACGACCCAGCGGCCGCGCTCTTCGTGGAGCGCAGCCCATGAGCCGGTCTGGACGTCGATCAGCACGTCCTCGTTGTGCTGGCCCTGCGGCAGTTTCAGGTGCTGGGCAGTCGGCACGGCGAACTGGGCGACGAAGCGGGTCGTCCAGTCGTTCAGGACGTCGGCGCCAATGATGGCCTCGCGCTCCTTGCCTGCGCTGAGGTCTGGGAGCAGGCCGAGCGGGGGCGGGAGATGGGGCCGGGCGAGCATGAAGCTCACCTGCCCGTCCAGCACTGGCCCGGACGCCGTGCCGTCCTCGTGGACCGTCAGGCGAACCAGCTCTGACGCGTTGAGCCAGCCGCCGATGGCCGTCAGGATCTGCCCCCCGGGCCGGGTCTGTTCGAGCCAGGCCGCGGGCACCGTGCGTACGCCGCAGGTGGCAATGATCCGGTCGTACGGTGCGCCTTCTTCATCGCCGAGGAGGCCGTCACCGGTCAGAAGGTTGGGGAACGTGCCGAGCCGGCCGAGCGCTTCCCGAGCCCGCTGGGCCACTTCTTCGTCGTACTCGATCGAGGTGACGTAGCCATCACCCAGGCGCGCGCAGAGCACCGCGGTCGAGTAGCCGGTGCCGGTGCCGATCTCCAGCACCTTCATCTCCGGCTCCACGTGGAGATCCTCGAGCATGCGCAGCACGAGGGAGGGGAGCGTGCTGGAACTGGTCGGCTGCCGCATGATCTCGCCTCGGATGTCCGTCGGTTTGATCGTGCCCGCGATCTGGGTCACCAGGGATTCGTCGGCGTAGCAGCCTGGGAGCCAGCCGTCCCCGCCCTCCAGGACGGGGGACCAGGCGGAGGGCGATGTGCCAGGCACCGGGCGGAAGAACCCGCCCCGAAGGAACTCGTGCCTGGGCACTGTCTCAGCGGCGTGCTTCCACGGTTCGGTGCGCAGGGAGCCGCTGGCCGTCATGCTGTCGATGAGCTGCCGGTGGAGCTGTTCTTGGACGCTCACGGCTTCCTTTCCAGTAGGTCGGCCAGGGCTGCGCACATCGGCAGGCCGGTTGCGGTCTCCAGCCAGTACCACTGGCCGGACGGATTGCATTCCAGGAACCACCATCGCCCGTCGGTGTCCACCGCGAAGTCGAAAGCGCCGAAGAGGAGCCCGAAGTGGTCCATGTACTCGTGGAGCGCCAATTCTTCACCTGGTACAACGAGGAACACTGGATGAGCCGGGCCAGCCCGACCGGCAGCTCGCCCTGCCCGACGAAGACGGCAGAACCGTCTACCGCCCCATCCACGAACGCGTCAGCGAGAGCGCCGTCGATACTACTGCCGGTGACCAGCAGGGGCTCGCCATTGGGGCCCGGGTGGCGGCGCGTCCGGTGAAGTACCAGCCCGGGCTGATGCCGGACATCTGGCCGGTGGCGCGCGAACAGGACTTCGCCAGGAGGTACCGCGGCCCCCTCGTTCACGCGTCCTAAGTCCGCTGGCCGCCCTGCGCACCGCCGACGGCCGGCCCCCCATCCGACTCCTCCTCGGCATCCGCAGCTCCATCAAGCTACACGCCCGCACCGTCCTGCCTCACCCCACCGACCTGGGCTGGCGCCGCCGGTCCGGGCGATGTAGGCGAGAACCTGTGCGATGGCTCGGGGGTAGTCGTTGACCTGGAGGAGTTCTCCGTTCCATCCGGTCTCCCACAGGTGGGCGACCAGGAGTTCGAGGAGGAAGCTCTTGCAGCGCAGATCGGGGTTGTAGAGCTTGCTCTGGCGGATCCACGCCTTCAGCAGGCGGATCAGCTCGGTGTAGCCGGGGCCAGCGGCGTCGGTGCTCTTGCGCTTCTCGATGAACCGAAGGTGCAGGGTGACGGAGGTGAGGACCCTGGTTCCCTGACGGGTCACCAGGTATCCCTTGTCGTCCGGCTCTCCGGTGTACAGCACCGGTGCGACGTCGATCTTCAGGCCGGAGCCGCGGAGGGTGATCCCGACCGCGTGGTCGGAAATCTTGAAGTCGTCGGCGACCTTCGTCTCCCCATAGACCTCGATGCAGCGCTCCCTCAGCCACTCCAGGAGGCTGGCCTCGTCCACGCCGGGGTCGGCAGTCCGCAGGTAGGCGGCCACATCCGCATCAGACCCGCCGCCGCGGCGCTGGATGGCGGTGAACTTGGCGGTACTGCCGGAGGCGCGGAGCTTGACCAGGTCGAAGTCCGGGTGCGCGGCGATGTGCCCCTCCAGCCGCTCGCGCAGGTGGTTGACCTGACGGCGGCGTTCCGCCGCCTCCTGGGCAGGCACATTGACCCTGGTCTCGGCGAAGGCCTTGAGGACCTTGTGATCAACGTGTCGTTCTGCAGCCATCCCGTCCTGCCTTCCCGGTGCGGGCCTCCCGCACCGGCTAGAAGCTGTATCACCCGGTACTGACAGTCAGCCCCGTGCGGCCGGACGCACGCGGGCCGGGGCGCGCGCCCGTTCCCACCCGGGGCCCGGACTTGTTCAGCGGCGGGGCAGGGCCAGCAGGTTGTTGGTCCACACCCCGTCGGCGTGGGTCTGCAGGTACTTCTCGCCGCGCGGCGGGGTCACCACGGCGACCGTCGCCCGGTGCCCGCCCGCGTCGCTCGTGTACGCCTGGCCCTTTTCGTCCTCGATCCAGGTGACGAGCTCGGCCCGGGTGTTGTCGCCGCTCTTGGCGGTCTCCGGGTTGGTCCACCACAGGCGGGTGATGTGCTGGTGCGTGGTGCCGCCGGACAGGCGTACCGCGGTGATCTGGATGGCCATCGTTCTCTTCTTCTGCCGGCCTTGCCCGACGGGGCCCCGGAGCCGGCGCCAGGTCCCGTCACCCCAGTGCGGGGTGCTTCGCCCGGGACGGACGACGTAACTCGCGGGTAGAGAAGCGAGAGTGCCCTCAAGGGGCCGACGGGACGTCAGGAACATTCGAGGCAGCGGTCGGAGCCGTCCGCGAACATCGCGGGCGGATGCCGGATGAAGCATCCCGGGCACAGACGCTCAGTCACGCGCGACGGACAGGCACAGCGGCCGCACTCGGGACAGTGGGGGACGCGGCATGCGGAACAAGCGGGTTCGAAGGAGCGGTACTCCTCACCGCAGTGCTCGCAGATGTACTCGCGCGCCTGGGGGCCGGTGTCCTTGGTGGGCGGCGTGAAGGCGCGCCAGGGCGCCGAGTCGATGACGAGGATCGCGACCAGATAGCCGTCCACAGGCGCGGTCTGCGCATGCAGTTCCCGCCCCAGGATGCCGTCGCGGTAGCGGACCTGGGTGCGCCCCTGCGCGCGGCCCTGCCCGGCCCGGGCCTGGGCAATGGTGGGAATGTCGCCCTGGAAGCTGCCCCGCCGTACCGGCGGAAGGCCGTGGGAGGCGGCGAAGACGACCTTGCCGTCGGCGTCCAGGAGGAGGACGTGCCCGGGAGCGGGCAGATGCTGAACGGCCCGGACGCACACCGCCATGCGGGAGGCTCCGCTGGCGCGCCACAGCTCCACAAGGGCGGGGGCGGTCGGCCCGCCGGCGGCCAGGTGATGCTCTACCAGCGGAGCCGGCAGCAGGATCTCGGCGGCGAACGCGTCGCAGGCCGCGTCCTCCAGCAGCACACCGCCGTCGGGCTGGCGGGCGAAGGCCTCCATCAGGGCGAAGCTGTTCTGCTGCAGGTGATGACCCAGCTCGTGCAGGGCGGTGAAGTCCCGTCGAGCGTGGCTGGCGGAGTCGGCGACGATGATCTGAGGGGGCGGTCCGGGTTCGTAGGCACCGGCAACGCTGCACCGCGCGCCGGTCTGGGACTCGGCAACGCGCCGGACGGTCAGCTCCGGCCACGTCTGCATCTCGGCGAGAGCCCCCTGGGCCAGGCGCTGCGCCGCATACGGTCGGTGGGCGTCCAGCTCCTCCAGCATGGCGGTCGCCTGAGTGCGGGCGGCGGCCGCAAGCACGTAGTTGACCACGCCAGCCCCTACTGACCCAGTCGCAGTTCGAAGTAGCCGTCCGCTCGCGCCGCCCAGTCCGTGTGCGTTCGGTCGTCCTGGCGGGCCGCCAGCGTGACGATGCCGTAGGCGGCACGCAGCCGGGCCCGGTGTTCGTCTTCGAGATGCAGGGCGGCGAGGGCACGCAGCTGGCTGCGGCGCAGCGGCCGGTTCAGCTCGTTGACCACGGCCGGCGGCAGTGCGGGATTGGCGGCGACGACCTCGTCCGTGCCCAGGCCAAGGAGGACAGCGAGCTTCTCGGCCTGTTCGGCGGTGAGGGGGTACTGGCCGCGCCAAACCGGCAGGGCCTGGGAGGGTGGCAACTGGAGCTGCGACCCAAGCTGCGCCACGGTGACGCCGCGCTGTTGGAGGAGCTGTGGCAGGGCGCCGGATCCTTCCGGCACCCATCGTGCGGCGCTCAGCCTCGCCAGGGTGTCCATCAGGGCACCCCGGTACTCGGCATCCGCCACGGCGGGTGAAGGCGGGGCGCTGCCCCAGCGTGCCCCTGGCGGCGCGGTGTGCGGCAGATCAGGATGCAGGGAGGCAGGCAGAGGCACCGTCAGCTGGCTGACCTGGCGGTCCAGCACGTACCAGGGCAGCGGCTGTTTCAACCCCCACCACAGGGCGAGCGGCTGCTCCAGCGTGGAGGCCTCGGCGGGCAGCAGCAGCGTGCAGGCGTCGGCGTAGCGTTCCAAGGAGACCGGGATGGCGTGCACCATGTCGTCGTCAACCGCCGTGATCACCAGCAGCTGGATGGTGCGCTCCCACACGGCCCGCCAGATCTGACCGGGTTCAGGATCCCGCGGCGGCGCGGTGGCGACCTCCCGGACGGCATCGGGGACCTTCAGCCCGGCCGCGGCGGCCACCAGTCGTTCGTAGGCACTGCTGTGGGCAGCGTTCATCCTGTTTCCCCCTCTCCTTGGCTGTGGTCCATCAGCGCATTCTCTTCCCACTAAGTACGGACGACGTCACAGGGGCGGTTCAGGGGGGTGGATCTGCACAGCGCCGCAGCAGCGCTCCCATGACTGCTGTCCGGTCACTGTCGTCCGACAGTGCGAGCCGGAGCTTTTCCTTCAGGCCGGCCAGGACAGCCTCGGCCTGCGCCGGCCCTATTTCCAGCAGTTGCGCTGCGTGATGGGCGTCTTCGTCCAGGTAGGGCAGCAGCTGCCGCTCGTTGGCGGTCAGCCGCTGCCAGATGTCAGCGGCGCCGCCCCCGGCGGCCGCGGCGTCGGCCTCCGCCGCGGCCGCCTCGACCGGATCGGCCGGTGCCCCCTCGTCGGCGTAGAGAGGGGTGAAGCGGGCCGGCGCCAGGAGCTCGAACCGGGACTCGAGGACCTTGGCCAGGTCCTCCTCCCGCACCGCGCCCCGCGCATGCCGCAGGATCTGCGTCAGGATGACCATGAGGGCCTGGACCGTCTGCGCTGGGGTCGGGCCGGAATGGTTCCAGCGGGTGATGCCCACCCCGCGCACGCGCCAGGCCTCGGCAACGAGATCATCCAGATCCCCCTGCCACACCGCACCCTCGGGATGTTCGCTCAGCATCCAGCGCGGCGGGGAGCCAGGCGCCCGGCGGAAGGATGCGTCGGCGCCCATCAGCCGGGCGATGCGGCGCCGCAGCTTGCCCCGCGGCGTCTTCTTCGCCTCATCGATGAGGAAGTTCTTGATCGACGCGAGGAACAGCCGCTCCAGCGAAGCTTCGTCGGCGGCCTGGACGAAACAACTGGTCACGAACCGCTGCCCCGCGCCCTCACGGGTCAGCATGGCCGTGATCACGTCGTAGGCCGCGTCATCGCTCCACTCCTGATACCCCTCGGGCGGAGGGAACCCCGACGACCGGCGGACCTGATGTACCAGACGCTGCAACAGCTCGAACGTCTCCGGCCCCAACTTGCCCGTCTGCGACAGCTCTTCGTACGCGCCACCCACTACCGGCACACCCCCGATCCACCCAGAACGTGTGGCCCCCCAGGCTCCCTGTCTGCATACACCTGTCGCCTCCCTCACACCAGGTAACACGCGCCGGTCGGGCCAAAGAAGTGCACCCGTAGCCCGTAGGCATCCTGACACCTCGTCAGAACGGGTAATACCGAAGGCTTGAGCAAGTCAGGATGAGCCGCCAGCGGCTTGACGATCGCTTGTGCCTCAAGTAGGGCTGGACACACCCGCGTTGAGGCGCCAGCAGGGCACCCCCGGTCGGAGAGTCGAGCAAGCCGCCACAACTGCAGGCGAGCCTGCGGACCCTTTCTCGGATCCCGGCCCCTTGAGCCCCTGCACGCTGCGCTGAACAGCACAATGTGCACCACGTTCGACCGCCGCTCTGACCTGCACAAATGCCGCCAGAGTCATAGGGATTCCCGAGACATCTCCGAGATTCCAGCTCATTCACGGACTCGCAGCCCACAGCCCCGCGCGCCACTGGCCATGAGTTCACCTATCGCAATTTGCGCTGTTCAGATGGCACGCTGCCCACGCCACGAAGTCTCCGGCTCAGACCTGAGACAGCAGCTCACGACCGTCTAGTGAACGGATGTAACCCAAGAACTCACACCGCTGCCCCGAAGGCCGCACCAGCAGCGGCTGGTACCCGGTCACCCAGCACGGCCGCGACGCCATCGTCGTGGACTTCGCCAAGGCCGACTGCCGCTCCTGCCCCTCCCGGCCCCGCTGCACCACCGGCCGCCGCGTCAACCGCATGCTCACCCTGCAGCCCCTGGAACTGCACGAGACCCTCGCCGCCGCCCGCACCGCACAGCGCACCGACTCCTTCAAGACCCGCTACGCCCTGCGGGCCGGCGTGGAGGGGACCATCAACCAGGCCCTGGACGTCACCGGGATGCGCCGGGCCCGCTACCGCGGACTGCCCAAGGTCCGCCTCCAGCACGCCTTCTCCGCGACCGCGGTCAACATCGTGCGGCTCGATGCCTACTGGAGCGGGCATCCCCTCGATCGCAACCGAACCAGCCGCCTCACCCGCCTCAGCTACCAACCCACCGGCTGACCAAGCGGAATTGCGCACCAGAGTCCCCGGCGTACTCCCATGACGCCCGGCGGGCCGCCAGCCTTTTGCACGGTCCCCGTAGCCAGAAGGTGGTGCCGTCGACGCGGTCCTGCGGGTGACACCCCTCCAGGGCGAAACAACGTGGTCTTTTCTGCACCGCTTGGCAGCCGCCTACCGGCTGCAGGTAACCGACCTGATGGCATGGTGAAGGAACTGCTGCGAGACTTCCTCGGCCTGGCCGTCAGCCGTACCCACGTCCAGACCGCTCCACGATCTCCGCCACCCGCCACCGCTTCTTCGCCCACGTCGCCAACCACGCCCACCTGCCCGAACTCGTCACCCTCGCCGAAACGGTCGAGCAGTGGTGGGACGGCATCGAGACCCACCTGACTACCGGGATCACCAACGCCGCCTCCGAGGGCAACCGCCTCATCAAGCTCGAAGCGCGTAACGCCTTCGGCTTCAGGGACCGAGAGAACCAACGCCTGCGCTCACGCTGTACAACCACTCGGCGAAGCCGACGGGAGGCGCACCCCCACTAAATTCGAAGACCCTTGTTGTTGGCCCGCCGCCGGGATACCCTTGCGATCTTCATGGGGCAGGGGAGGCCCCGTGACATCAGGGGGTATCTCCTTGAACACCGCGAAGGACAAGAGACCGAGAGCGGCGGGGACCCTGAACCGGAGACGCAGGGGCGGCGCCTCGATCAAGATCTTCTTCCTCGTCCTGCTGCTCAGCGGTCTCGTCGTGCTCTTCCGGATGGGCGGGAACGTGGAGCGCGTCAACACGATGTGGGTGGGCGCCGAGGTCGCCGCCGACGGCAGCATCCGCGTCACCGAGGTCATCGACTACGACTTCGGAGAGCCCGACAGCACCCGGCACGGCATCTACCGCGACCTGCCGGACCTGATGTACGACGAGGACTACGCCAAGGTCAGCGCCACCTTGGACGGCGCCCGGGTCCCGTGGGAACTCACCGTCGGGGACTACTACGAGAAGCCGAACGGCCAGCGGGAGATAGCCACTCGGATCAAGGTGGGCGACCCCGGCGGCTCGGTCACCGGCGTGCACCGGTACCGCATCCGGTACACGCTCACGGACGTTGTGAAGAAGGGCAAGATCGCCTGGGACGCTGTCGGCACCGGTTGGCGGGTCGACCGCTCGGACGTGGAGATCCACGTCGTGGCCCCGTACGAACTCACCGGCGCACGCTGTGTGCACGGCACCAACGGTTCCGAGGACGCCTGCACCGCCCGCGGGAGCGGTCCTGGGCGGCTGGACGTCACCCTCGACACGCTGAAGGGGCACGAGGGCGTCACCCTCTACGCCTCCCGCGGGCAGAAGCTGACCGGAGCGAAGGTGGCCCTGCCCGCGCCGCCCTCCGGAAAGGCCGTCGGCACGACCGTGGAAAGCCCGCTGCGGGTGGGTCTGCTCGCGTTCGGTTTCACGCTGGTCTGCGCCGCCGTGACGCTCTTGCTGCTGCGTTTCCTCGGCCGTGACCGGATCGTCGAGGAAGGACCCGACGGCACGCTCGGCCGGACGCGGCGCGTCTCCCTCGACCGGCTTGCCGCCTCGCTCACGCCGTCGCCCGTGCCCCCAGCGGAATTGACCCCGGCACAGGGCGGGATCCTGCTCGACGAACGGGTCGAGAACCACCACCAGGTGGCCTGGCTCCTCGGCGCGGCGATCGACCGACACGTCGGCATCGAGGGGACCGACCGGCATCCCACCCTCACGCGCCGCGATCCGGCCGACGCACCCGCGGACCCGCTCGCCAGGGTCGTCTTCGGCAGCATTTTCTCGGGACGCGACTCAGTCACCCTGGGCCTGCGCGACCCGCAATTCCGGTCGGCATGGGAGAGCCTCAACCGCGGGCTGACACAGTGGCAGGCCGACAGCGATCTTTGGGACGCGGCCGCCGCGCGTCGCGCCCACATCGGACGCACCATCGGCACCGCCGCCACCCTGCTCGGCTTCGTCACGACGGCCGTCGGGGCCTGGCTCAGCGGCCACCGGAACGCGGCCGGCTGGCCGGTCCTCGTGGTGGGCCTGATCGCCGTGGGTGCCGGCTTCGCGCTGCGGCTGCGCTCCTGGGAGCTGCACACCCGCACCCCGCGCGGCACCGCCCTCTGGCTCCGGACGGAAGCGTTCCGGCGCTATCTCATGGACCCCTCCTCCCCCCAGCACGACGAGCCCCCCGACGAGATGCGGCTAAAGCTGTACACCGCGTGGGCGGTGGCCCTGGACGTGGCCTACGCGTGGGAAGGAGCGATCGCCGACTCGACGGCCGCTCCCGTACACCGCTCGACCCTCGTGGCCGGGTTCACCCCAGGCTTCGCCCTCGGCCTGATCACCGCCGCCTCGACGTCCAGCGCCGCCCCTCCCTCCAGCGGCAGCGGTGGCGGAGGTGGCGGAGGGTCCGGTGGCAGCGGAAACGTCGGTGGGGGTGACGGCGGCGGTGGCGGTGGGTCCTGGTGACCTCTGGTACTTGTAGGGGCCTGGCGCAGGCTTCTACGCCGCCGCCGCGACGATGAGCGGGTGCCGCGGGCAACAACCGCCTCATCAAGCTCGAAGCGCGTGACGCCTTCGGCTTCAGGAACCGAGAAAACCGGCTCTTCACAATCCAGGGTGTAGTCGTGGCCTGAAGCCGCCGGTTTCCAGCAGGGATCTGGCGATGTAGTTGGTGAGGTTGCGGAATCCGAGGGCGGAGCCGCGGAGGTGTGTTCGAGCCGTCCGTTGATGGCCTCGGTCGGTCCGTTGGACGTGCCCGGGCGTTCGAAGTAGGCCAGCACGTCGGTGGCTCGCTGCGAATCTGCACGACACCGACCAGCACAAACACACTCCGATGTCACCGACAGAGCATCACCCCGATGACACCACCCGCCGAATCACCCCAGGCCACACACCCACAACCGCCCAGTGACACCCACCGCAGCCCCGGTGACACTTCCACTCAGATTCGCAGCCGCAGCCGATCTCGAAGATTCCGTCGAGCGTGGCGAAGAAGGCCGGCGCCGGGATGCCGACCTTGTCGAACCGGCCGGTGCCCAGCGAGGCGGTGCGCACGAACTTCAAGATGCCCTCGGAAAGGAAGATCGCGCCCACGTAGAAGCGGATCCACAGCACCGCACCCGGTGCGCTGGTGTACATAAGCCGGGACAGCCAGGTGCGTGCCTGCATCATTCAGGGACCTCGCCTCAGGCCGGACAGCGGTGACCTCGGCATCGTCCTGCGCTGTCGCCTCGTCACGCGGAACAAAATCGCATCGGTCCCACCTGCGGGCGATGCTCTGTCCCCCGACCGGGTGTCAGACCTGTGCGGAGAGGCCTGAGGGGCGCCGCCTGGCGCCGCCGCCCTCACGGGCGCCGACCGGGGCGAGGGCCTTGAGCATCCCGGTACGCAGGGCGGCCTCTTTGAGGATGTCGATCAGGGCGACGACAGTTAGGCGGCGGCCCCGTCCTGCCGGGCGGGGCCGCGGCGGGAGTGGGATCAGGATGAACCAGCCGGGGGCTCCTCCGATTCCTCGGCGGCGGCTTCACCCTCCTCAGCTGCAGGCGTCTCCTCTGCCGCTTCAGCCGGAGGCTGCGCTGCTTCCTCGGTAGCGGTCTCGGCCTCCCCAGCCGCGGGGATCACCTCTGCTTCCTCAGCGGCGGCTTCACCCCCCTCAGCTGCAAGCGTCTCCTCTGCAGCTTCAGCCGAAGGCTGCACTGCTTCCTCAGCGGCGGTACCGGTCTCCTCGGGTGCGGGAGGCTCCTGCTCGATGTCGCTCATGTGTTCACCTCCCCTTCCCCGGCCGCGCAGGATGGCTGTGGCGCCTCCGATGGCCAGAGCGACGGGCCAGTCGAGAGCACCGGCCACCGCGAGCGCGCCCAGGCCGCCGTAGAAGAGAAGATCCCTGGCCGCCAGCCTTGATGTCATCGCCTGCGTGTTGGCCACCACGTCCCCCGGCGTGAGGTAGGGGATGTGGACCGGCGCGTGCACATCCAGGCTGTGGATGTGCAGCTTCCCGTCCGTGGCGGGTTGCTGTGCCGGACGGGCGCGTGCCGCCGCCGCTTTCCGTGTTGTGGTGGCTGCGCTGGGCATAGCCACCTCCTCGATGGATCCGAGTGCGGTTTCGCACTTTCATTGTGGCGCGCATACGCCAGGGGGACAGCTTCAAAGCTTCGTGCGCTTGGAGTTGTTCACGGTGCTCCGCCAGGGTGCTGCCGCTACGTGGGTTGGAAGATGTTCACACGGGCCGTCGGCCCTCGGGGCCCAGGCCGTGCGGTGCTGTGCGACAAGATCCACTCAGCCGCGGGCCGTTCCCCAGGCGGCGTGACGCGTCGGCGCCGGGCGTGTGCTGCCCTATGCCTCCAGGCTCACACCGCTGTCTCCCCCCTGCGCACCGGGCAGCCCTGAGCAGGGACCCGGACGGCTGCCTACTCAGGCGCTGGAGGAGGCGACGTAGCCTTCCTGCGGGCCAGGCGTTGAGCACGGCACGCGTGCATGTCATCCCCCGCGGGCGCGTACGCAGACGAGGGGCCCGGCCGTTGCCGAGAGGCCTGGCTCCGGGCCCCTCCTGCCGCCCGCGCGCATCTGTCTCCGGTCGCCGCATGTACACCCGCGTCGTACACAGGTCGTATGAACCAGGACAGCGACAAGGTCTTTCACCCCGGCGAGATCGTGCCGGACTCCGGGATCTACGAGTGCGACTGCGGGCAGCACCACAAATACAGCACCAAGGTTCCCGCCCCTGCACGACACCTGCAGCGGCAGCGGCTGGAAACTCAAAGCCCCCTCCCACCCCCACCCCTGACCCTCACCGTCAAGCGCCGACACCCACGCCTACGCGCCCGGGTGATTACAGCCGTACTCCCCCACCCACGATGCGAACTTGCGGCGGACGGTCGCCTCACTCCCCCACCAGCGCGGCGGGCCCCGTCTGTGGATGGCGAAGTCGCTCCCGCAGGATGCGGGCGCCACGCTGGGACACATGAGCACACACCCGCCGACCGGACCGGCTCAGGCGCGTGAGCTGCCGCCGCTGTCACCCATGCTCGCGGTGATCGGATCGCTCCCCCCACCGGAAGCCGAGGGCGAGTTCGCGTACGAAACGTTGTGGAACGGGGCGCGCACCCTCGTCCACCTGCCCCCCCGACGGAACGGTGCAGCTGGTGTCCGCCACCGGACTGGACGCCACCGGCCAGTACCCGGAACTCCAGGCGCTCGCGGGACTGCTGCCGGCGCCGGAGGCGGTACTGGACGGGGAGATCGTCGTGCTCGACGATCAAGGGCGCCCCTCGGTGGAACGGCTGCAGCAGCGCATGAGCCTCCACCACCCGGCCGCCGTCGACCATGCCCGCCAGGACCTTCCCGCCTGGCTGGTGATCTACGACGTCCTCTACCTGGGCGAACCCGTCATCCAGCTGCCCTACACCGCCCGCCGTGACCTCCTGGACGACCTGGGCCTTGCCGGCCCTGGCATCATCGTCCCCGCAGCCTGGCCCTCCATGGCCAACGAAGCCCTGGAGAACAGTCGGCGAGAGGGTTTCGACGGGATCGTCGCCAAGCGATTCACCAGCCCGTACCTTCCCGGACGGCGCACCCGCGACTGGATCAAGATCAAGCACCTGGCCCCGGCCAGATGACTCCGGCCCGAGGAGATGTCAAACGTGGGCCGTGTGGATCATGCCGTGAGCAGTGGGCCGGCTGGGTGTTCCGGGGCCCGGAATCTGGCCTGCCGGCCCGGCACAGACATACCGGGGAGCCGATTCGGCAGTGGGGAGCCGCCCGTGTTCTATTACGTGCTCAAGTACGTCCTTCTGGGGCCGTTGCTGCGGCTGCTGTTCCGGCCGCGGGCCGAGGGGCTCGAGCACATTCCGGCCAAGGGCGCGGCGATCGTTGCCGGGAATCACCTGTCCTTCGCAGACCCCCTCCTCATGCCCGCGGTCCTGAAGCGGCGCATCACGTTCCTGGCCAAGGCGGAGTACTTCACGGCACCGGGCCTCACGGGCCGGCTGACCGCGCTCGTTCTCCGCGGTGCCGGGCAGATTTCAGTCGACAGGTCGGGCAGGGCCGCGGGGCAGGCGGCCCTTCGGGAGGGGCTGGGGGTACTGGCGAAGGGAGAGTTGCTCGCGATCTATCCGGAGGGCACGCGTTCCCCCGACGGCCGGCTGTACAAGGGCAAGGTCGGGGTCGCGGTGACGGCGCTGGCTGCGCAGGTTCCGGTGATTCCGTGCGCGATGGTGGGGACCTTCGAGATCTGGCCTCCGGGACGTTTCCTGCCCAGGCTCCGGCCGGTCACGATCCGTTTCGGGCAGCCGCTGGACTTCTCGCGCTTTGCGGGGATGGCGCACCATAAGACGGTGCTGCGGGCCGTCACCGACGAGATCACGTACGCAGTCTTGCGGCTCTCGGGCCAGGAGTACGTGGATCGGTACGCGGCCGACGTGGAGGCCGGACACGCGAAGAGGCGGCGGGGCTGAGGCCGGTCGCGCCTCCGCCGCGGGTGCAGCAACGCTGTGACGTGGTGGTGCCAGCCTCTCCAGGTGCGGCCCTCGAAGTGGGCAGGTCCCAGGGCAGGCTGGACAGCCCGCAGGCGCAGAACATCGTCCGTGGCTGACCGGGCGGAGCAAGTGCCTGACGCTGTCGGGGATCTTGGTGTGCGGGCTCTTTCAGACAGCGCTGGCGGATCCGCCGCGGCATGCGGAACCGCCTGACGTCACGGTGACTACGCGGGACGCGGCCCCGCTCGGAACTCTCATGCGCTCGGGCGGCTCCCTGGTACGGCGAACAGGCTGTTCAGTACGTGCCGTGCGCGTAATGGGAAAATGGAGGGCCTGCGGCGGCCGGGTGATCCTTAAGCCACAGGCTCTACTCGTCGTAGAGAGGATCGACCGTGACCTCGGACCACGACATGCTCTGGGATCGTTGCGCGCTCTTGGGGCGTGTTCTGCTGCCGCTGGTGGATCAGGATCCGTGGCGTCAGGCTCGTCGCCATGAGCACCTGCAGGCCTGGGGCATCGGCACGGCGTTGGGCGAGCGGCTGATCGAGGTCTTCGCGGCTCTGGCCGCCCATGCTGTCGCGGTGGACGCTTCCGTGTCCGCCGCAGGATTCGACGCTCTGCCCCTCAGCGCCGTGGCTGAATCGGCGATTGGCAAGCAGGATTTCGAACTACTCGCCGGACTCCCGGGCACCTTCGCAGACGGCCGCGACGAACTGGCCGTCAAGGTCTTCCGCCTGTACACCTACAAGGGCGGACAGCACAGCCTCCAACTCATCCGGCTGAGCAGGGAAGTGCGCCATGCACTGGTCATCCTCGCAGAACGCGCGCCGACGCCGTCCCTCACGTGCGGGGGCGTCTTCCGCCGGGCGACCGAAACCGGCCTGCCGCAGTGATCATCGACGTTAAGCAAGCTGGGGTTGAACTGTCCGCGCAGATGGTGGCGGTGGTCCTGGCGGCCGATGCACTGACCACCCACCGACCTGGCAGGCTCAGGCACGGATCCTTCGACGGACTCGGTCTCGGCCGGGTGTGTCAACTTAAGGGCTCTGGCCCGTAGTCGGTGGTGACGCCGAGTAGCGGTCAGGGCAGAAGGATGCGGTGGCGGAGGAGGTCGAATCCGGCGCGTCCGTGCATCTG
>NZ_JBIAXG010000063.1:0-36807 GCF_042896465.1 Streptomyces sp. NPDC001292 | reverse complement strand
ACGGACGCTTCCTTCGTACTCACCCTCTCGGGCTTTCCTCCGGGCGCTTCCCTTCGGTGTTTCCGACTCTATCAGATCTTTTTCCGATCCGATTTTCTCGGCGCTTTCCAGGTTTCCGCTTCCGCGTTTCCCTTTCCGGCGGCTCCGACTTTATCAGAGATTCTGAGTCGGATTTCCCGCCGGTTCCGGGAGCGTCCCCCGAAGTGCATGAAACCTTCGGGTTCCCGTCCTGGCGGAGCCGTAAACGTACTGGAGCGGGGCGCCCCGATGCAAATCGAGGTGCCCCGCCGCCAGTTCGCGCGCCCCGGGGGACGTGCGCGGGTCAGACCTCCACGACGACCGGGAGGATCATCGGCCTGCGCCGGTAGGTGTCCGAGACCCACTTGCCGAGGGTGCGGCGGATGAGCTGCTGGAGCTGGTGGGAGTCCGCGATGCCCTCCTGGGCGGACTTCTCCAGCGCCTCCGCGATCTTCGGGATGACCTCGCCGAAGGCGGAGTCGTCGATGCCCGAGCCTCGGGCCTGGAGGTGCGGGCCGCCGGTGATCTTGCCCGTGGTGGAGTCGATCACCACGAAGACCGAGATGATGCCCTCGTCGCCGAGGATCTTGCGGTCCTTCAACGCGGGCTCGCCCACGTCACCGACCGAGAGGCCGTCGACGTAGACGTAGCCGGCCTGGACCTTGCCGGAGATCTTGGCCTTGCCCTCGACCAGATCGACGGTCACACCGTCCTCGGCGATGACGATCCGGTCGTGCGGCACTCCGGTGAGGGCGCCCAGTTCGGCGTTGGCCCGCAGGTGGCGCCATTCGCCGTGGACCGGCATGAGGTTCCGCGGGCGGCAGATGTTGTAGAAGTACAGCAACTCGCCGGCCGAGGCGTGGCCCGAGACGTGGACCTTGGCGTTGCCCTTGTGCACGACGTTGGCGCCCCAGCGGGTCAGGCCGTTGATGACCCGGTACACCGCGTTCTCGTTGCCCGGGATCAGCGACGACGCCAGGATCACCGTGTCGCCCTCGACGATGCGGATCTGGTGGTCGCGGTTGGCCATGCGGGACAGTGCCGCCATCGGCTCGCCCTGGGAGCCGGTGCAGACGAGCACGACCTCGTGGTCGGGCAGGTCGTCCAGGGTCTTGACGTCGACCACCAGGCCCGGCGGGACCTTCAGGTAGCCCAGGTCCCGGGCGATGCCCATGTTGCGGACCATGGACCGGCCGACGAAGGCGACCCGGCGGCCGTACTCGTGCGCGGCGTCCAGGATCTGCTGGATGCGGTGGACGTGGCTGGCGAAGCTGGCCACGATGATCCGCTTGCGGGCGCCGGCGAAGACCTGGCGCAGCACGTTGGAGATGTCCCGCTCGTGCGGCGTGAAGCCGGGGACCTCGGCGTTGGTGGAGTCGGTGAGGAGGAGGTCGATGCCTTCCTCGCTCAGCCGCGCGAACGCGTGGAGGTCGGTCAGGCGGTTGTCCAGCGGCAGCTGGTCCATCTTGAAGTCGCCGGTGTGCACGACCATGCCCGCGGGGGTGCGGATGGCGACCGCGAGGGCGTCCGGGATGGAGTGGTTGACCGCGACGAACTCGCAGTCGAACGGGCCGATGCGCTCGCGCTGTCCTTCCGCCACTTCGAGGGTGTACGGGCGGATGCGGTGCTCCTGGAGCTTGGCCTCGATGAGGGCGAGGGTCAGCTTGGAGCCGATGAGCGGGATGTCCGGCTTCTCGCGCAGGAGGAACGGGACACCGCCGATGTGGTCCTCGTGGCCGTGGGTGAGGACGATGCCCTCGATGTCGGCGAGACGGTCACGGATGGACGAGAAGTCCGGCAGGATCAGGTCGATTCCGGGCTGCTCCTCCTCGGGGAAGAGCACTCCGCAGTCGACGATCAGCAGGCGGCCGCCATATTCGAAGACCGTCATGTTCCGGCCGATCTCGCCGAGGCCGCCGAGGGGCGTGACCCTCAGGCCGCCGTCGGGGAGGCGCGGGGGCGAGCCGAGTTCAGGATGCGGATGACTCAAAAGACTCTCCTCACCACGCGCGCCACGTACCGGTGGGCACGTGGCGCGCGTGACGTTCGTGCATGAAGCAGTTGTCATGGTGGGCTGCGGGCACCGGTGGCCCGCCTATTCAGTTGTCAGGCCTCGGGTGTTACGGGGTGGTGCGAAGTCTCGTTGTCAGAGCTGTACCCCGCCGGCAGCAAGATCGATCTTGAGCTGTTCGGTCTCCTCGGGCGTGAGCTCGACCATCGGAGGCCGCAGCGGCCCGCCGGGCAGGCCCTGGAGGGCGAGCGCGGCCTTGGTGGTCATGACGCCCTGGGTGCGGAACATCCCGGTGTACACCGGGAGCAGCTTCTGGTGGATCTCGGTGGCCTTCTGGACGTCGCCGGCGGTGTACGCCTCGACCAGGGCACGCAGGTCCGGGGTGACGACGTGGCCGACGACCGAGACGAAGCCGACCGCGCCCACCGAGAGCAGGGGCAGGTTCAGCATGTCGTCGCCGGAGTACCAGGCGATCCCGGAGCGCGCGATGGCCCAGCTCGCCCGGCCGAGGTCGCCCTTGGCGTCCTTGTTGGCGACGATCCGCGGGTGCTCCGCGAGGCGGACGATCGTCTCGGTGTTGATCGGGACGCCGCTGCGGCCGGGGATGTCGTAGAGCATGACCGGCAGGCCGGTGGCGTCGGCGATGGCCTTGAAGTGGCGGTACAGGCCCTCCTGCGGGGGCTTGTTGTAGTACGGCGTGACGGTCAGCAGACCGTGTGCGCCGGCCTGCTCGGCGGCGCGGGTCAGTTCGATGCTGTGGCGGGTGTCGTTGGTGCCGACGCCGGCCACGATGTGGGCGCGATCGCCGACCGCCTCCAGGACCGCGCGTACCAGGTCCGTTTTCTCCGCATCGCTGGTGGTGGGGGACTCGCCGGTGGTGCCGTTGACGATCAGGCCGTCGTTGCCTGCGTCCACCAGGTGGGCGGCGAGCCGCTGCGCGCCGTCGAGGTCGAGTGCGCCGTCCGCCGTGAAGGGCGTGACCATGGCGGTGAGGACCCGCCCGAAGGGGGTCTGCGGAGTCGAGGTCGGAGCCATGGGTAACACGCTACTCGCTGCTCAATGTGGGGTCTGCCCTCGGGGGGCGGGCCGGCGGGTGGTGGCAAGGGTGGAGCCCGGCACTGCCTGCTCGGGGGTTCAAGCAGTGCCGGGTCCGTTTGATCAGGCTAGATGAACTTCTCCAAACGCCGCAATCCGGACACTTCGCGCGGCTGAACCGTACATCTGTACCTCCCCGGGCGGGCGGTCGCCGGCTACGGCGCGACCCGACCGTTGGCGTTGAAGGCGGCGTAGGTCAGCGGCATGAGCCTCGCCCACTCGGCCTCCATCTTCTCGCCCACCATCTCGATCTCCCGCTGCGGGAAGGACGGCACCTTGGCCAGCTCGTGCTGGGTGCGCAGGCCGAGGAAGTGCATCAGCGAGCGGGCGTTGCAGGTGGCGTACATCGACGAGAACAGGCCGACCGGCAGGACCGAGCGGGCCACCTCGCGGGCGACACCGGCCGCGAGCATCTCCTGGTAGGCCTCGTAAGCCTCCCGGTAGGAGTCCGCCATGACCCGGCCGACCAGCTCCTGCTGGGCCTGGGTGCCCTCGACGAACCGGTACTTGCCCGGGCGGCCCTCCTGCACGAGCTTGCGCGACTCGTCGGGGACGTAGAAGACCGGCTCCAGCTCGCGGTAGCGCCCGCTCTCCTCGTTGTACGACCAGCCCACGCGGTGCCGCATGAACTCGCGGAAGACGAAGATCGGGGCGCTGATGAAGAAGGTCATCGAGTTGTGCTCGAACGGGCTGCCGTGCCGGTCGCGCATCAGGTAGTTGATCAGTCCCTTGGAGCGCTCGGGGTCCTTGTCCAGCTCGGCCAGGGACTGCTCGCCTATGGTCGAGACACGGGCCGCGAACAGCACGTCGGCGTCCGACGCGGAGTGCTTGACCAGTTCGACGGTGACGTCACTGCGGAAGCTGGGCTTCGGGTCGTCGGCGGGGGTGGCGGTCACGGCTCGGAGGGTCCCTTCCTTCACGGCTGACGGGCGGCGACCACTCTACGGCCCGCCTCTGACATCGGGGCGATCGGTGCCGGGGCACGACATCTTCGGTGAAGATCTGCGAATTCGGCAAAACCGGGCACCTTTTGGGACACTCGGTCGTCTGTATGGGTGAGACACCCCAGTTCGACCCCCGGAAGGAGTCGTACCCCCGATGCCCCGTCGGCGCGAGCCCGTACCGTTCGCCTTCGTCGCCGAAGCCGACCGGTTCCGCAGCAATGTCGCTCCCCCGCCCCGCGAGCGCGCGTCCACCGGCCGAATAGCCGGGCGCTGCCTGCTGGGGCTGACCATCGTCGCCGCGCTCGTGGGCTCCGTGATCCTGGGGACGCCCGCGCTGACCATCAGCCACTCCCCCACCGAGACGCAGCAGTCCCAGGTCTCCCCCGGACACTGAGCCGGTACGGGCCCGTGCCGCCGCGCCGGGGGCCTGCGGGCACCTCCCTGGCCCCCACGGGTGGTGGGCACGGACACAGGCGGATAGCCTCACCGGGCACAGCCCATGCATGGATTGAGTGAGGACCAGCCGTGCCCCTGTCCTTCCTGACGGCCGACCGCGCCTTCGACGCGGCGGACGACGTAGCGCTGCCGTTCGACGACCGCGAGCGCTGGCGGCGCCCCTACCGGCCCGGGCCGTGGCGCGTGGGGGCGGCCGCCCTCCTGCTGCTGCTCGCCTCCTTCGTGTTGCTCGCGGGGGTCGTCACGGCGCTCACCGCCACGGTGTCCTCCGCCGGTTTCTGCTTCGTCGTCGCCCTGGTCGTGATCGCCGGCGCGCTGCGGCTGCTGCGCATGGGCGTCTGGGTCGGCGCGCGCGGGCTGCGGCACGTGAACCTCCTCGTCACCCGTACGACGCCGTGGGCGCAGGTCGCCGGCGTGCAGACGGTGCAGCAGCCGGTGCGCTGGCTGGGGCTGCCGCGCACGGTGCAGGGACAGGCGCTGGTGCTCAGCCGCAGGGGCCGTGCGCAGCAGGAGCTGCCGCCGCTGCTGACCACGCACAACGCCGACTTCCTGGGGCGCGTCGAGGCGTTCGACCGGGCGGCGGACGCGGTGGAGGCGTGGGCGGAGGAGAACAGTAAGCTCTGACGCCGGCCGACGGCATGCCGCAGGGGCCCGGTCCGCACGTGCGGACCGGGCCCCTCCGCTTTGACGGGGGGTGTTTGCGGGTGTCAGGCGGCCTGCACCGGTTTGCCGTCGTGCAGGGCGATCGCCCGCTGCATCGCCTTGCGGGCGCGGGGGGTGTCGCGGGCGTCGTGGTAGGCGACAGCGAGGCGGAACCAGGCGCGCCAGTCGTCGGGGGCCGCCTCCGTCTCGGCCTTGCGCTGGGCGAAGACCCGGTCGGCCGAGTCGCGGTCGATGCGCCCGCTGGGCGTGCGGGCCAGCTCGTCGACGGGCAGGCCCCCTTCGGCGTCGAGTTCGGAGGCGAGCTGGTTGGCCCGGCGGACGAACTGGGTGTTCTTCCACAGGAACCACAGGCCGATCACCGGCAGGATCAGCACGGCGATCCCGAAGGCGACGGTGACGGGCGTGCCGTACTGGATGAGCATGACGCCGCGGCTGCCGACCAGGACGAAGTAGAAGACCAGGACGGCGGCCGTGACGAGATAGGTGATCTTCGCGCGCATGAGGGGCTTCGGGGGCTCAGTTCAGGTCGAGGAAGTGCTCCAGGCCGACGGTCAGGCCCGGAGTGGTCACCACGCGGCGCGCGCCGAGCAGGATGCCCGGCATGAAGCTGCTGTGGTGGAGCGAGTCGTGGCGGATGGTGAGCGTCTCCCCCTCGCCGCCCAGCAGGACCTCCTGGTGGGCGAGCAGTCCGCGCAGGCGCACGGAGTGGACCGGTACCCCGTCGACGCTGGCGCCGCGCGCACCGTCCAGGGCGGTGACGGTGGCGTCCGGCGCCGGGGCCGAGCCCGCCTCGGCCCGGGCCTCGGCGATGAGCTGCGCGGTGCGGGTGGCGGTGCCGGAGGGGGCGTCGGCCTTGTTCGGGTGGTGCAGCTCGATGACCTCGACCGACTCGAACCACGGCGCGGCGATCTGCGCGAACTTCATGGTGAGCACGGCGCCGATGGAGAAGTTCGGGGCGACGAGCACACCGGTCTCCGGGGACTGGGCCAGCCAGACCCGCAACTGCGCGAGGCGCTCGTCGGTCCAGCCGGTGGTGCCGACGACGGCGTGGATGCCGTGCCGTACGCAGAAGTCGAGGTTGCCCATGACCGACCCGGGGGTGGTCAGTTCGACCGCCACCTGGGCGCCCGTCTCGGCGAGGGTCTCCAGCTTGTCGCCCCGGCCGAGGGCGGCGACCAGTTCCATGTCCTCGGCGGCCTCGACCGCCCGTACCGCCTCGGACCCGATCCGGCCCTTGGCACCGAGGACCGCCACACGCAGCTTGCTCATCTCTTGCTTCCTTACCACCGACGGACGGACAGGGAATCAGGCGACCGCGTCGTGCAGACGCGCGGCCTGCTTGTCCTTGAGCGGGCCGATGACCGACAGCGACGGGCGCTGTCCCAGGATGTCCCGGGCGACGGAGCGGACCTCGTCCGGGGTGACCGCCGCCATCCTGGCCAGCATGTCGTCGACGGAGATCTGCTCGCCCCAGCACAGTTCACTCTTGCCGATACGGTTCATCAGCGCACCCGTGTCCTCCAGGCCGAGGACGGTGGAGCCCTGGAGCTGGCCGATGGCGCGGCCGATCTCGTCGTCGGTCAGGCCGTTCTCGGCGACGTGGTCGAGTTCGTCCCGGCAGATCTTCAGCACGTCGTGCACCTGGCTCGGGCGGCAGCCGGCGTAGACGCCGAACAGTCCGCAGTCGGCGAAGCCGGAGGTGTAGGAGTACACACTGTAGGCCAGACCGCGCTTCTCCCGGACCTCCTGGAAGAGGCGGGAGGACATGCCGCCGCCGAGGGCGGTGTTCAGCACGCCCAGGGCCCAGCGCCGGTCGTCGGTGCGGGCCAGGCCGGGCATGCCGAGGACGACGTGCGCCTGCTCCGTTCTGCGGTTCTGCAACTCGACCCGGCCGGCGGTGCGCAGGGTGCGGCGGCCGTCGCGCGGGGCGATGGGGGCGGCCTGGGTGTTCTTGAGGGCGCCGGCCTTCTCGAAGGCGGCGCGGACCTGGCGTACGACCTTGGCGTGGTCGATGTTGCCGGCGCAGGCGACCACCAGGTGGGTGGGGTCGTAGTGCTTCTTGTAGAAGCGCCGGATGCGGTCGGCGGTGAGGGCGTTGACCGTGTCGACCGTACCGAGGACGGGGCGGCCGAGGGGGTTGTCGCCGAACATGGTGTGCGCGAACAGGTCGTGCACGCAGTCGCCGGGGTCGTCCTCGGTCATGGCGATCTCTTCGAGGATCGCGCCGCGCTCGACGTCGACGTCCTCCTCGAGGATCAGCGAGCCGGTGAGCATGTCGCAGACGACGTCGATGGCGAGGGGCAGGTCGGTGTCGAGCACGCGCGCGTAGTAGCACGTGTACTCCTTGGCCGTGAACGCGTTCATCTCGCCGCCGACGGCGTCGATCGCGGCGGAGATGTCCAGGGCGGACCGGCGGGACGTGCCCTTGAAGAGCAGGTGCTCCAGGTAGTGCGTGGCGCCGTTGAGCGTGGGGGTCTCGTCGCGGGAGCCGACGTGCGCCCAGATGCCGAAGGTGGCCGAGCGCACGGAGGGCAGGGTCTCGGTGACGATGCGCAGGCCGCCCGGGAGGGTGGTCCCGCGGACGGTGCCTATGCCGTTCTGGCCCTCGATGAGGGTTTGGGTACGGGCGACGGCCCGCGCCTCCGAGGAGGTGCGGGCCGTCGCCTTGAAGCCACGGGACGTCACTTGTCGGCGTCGTCCTTCTTGTCGTTGCCGTCTTCCTCGCCCTCGATCACGGGGACCAGGGAGAGCTTGCCGCGGGAGTCGATCTCGGCGATCTCGACCTGGACCTTCTGGCCCACGCCGAGCACGTCCTCGACGTTCTCCACGCGCTTGCCGCCGGCCAGCTTGCGGATCTGCGAGATGTGCAGCAGACCGTCCTTGCCGGGGAGCAGGGAGACGAACGCGCCGAAGGTGGTCGTCTTCACGACCGTGCCCAGGTAGCGCTCGCCGACCTCGGGCATCGTCGGGTTGGCGATGCCGTTGATCGTGGCGCGGGCGGCCTCGGCGGACGGGCCGTCGGCGGCACCGATGTAGATCGTGCCGTCGTCCTCGATGGTGATCTCGGCGCCCGTGTCCTCCTGGATCTGGTTGATCATCTTGCCCTTGGGGCCGATGACCTCGCCGATCTTGTCGACCGGGATCTTGACGGTGATGATCCGCGGGGCGTGCGGGGACATCTCGTCGGGCCGGTCGATGGCCTCCATCATCACGTCGAGGATGTGCAGGCGGGCGTCGCGGGCCTGCTTGAGGGCCGCGGCCAGCACGGAGGCCGGGATGCCGTCCAGCTTGGTGTCGAGCTGGAGGGCGGTGACGAACTCCTTCGTACCGGCGACCTTGAAGTCCATGTCGCCGAAGGCGTCCTCGGCGCCGAGGATGTCGGTCAGCGTCACGTAGTGCGTCTCGCCGTCGATCTCCTGGGAGATCAGGCCCATGGCGATACCGGCGACCGGGGCCTTCAGCGGCACACCGGCGTTCAGCAGCGACATGGTGGAGGCGCAGACCGAGCCCATCGAGGTCGAGCCGTTGGACCCGAGGGCCTCGGAGACCTGACGGATCGCGTACGGGAACTCCTCGCGCGTGGGCAGCACCGGCACGAGCGCACGCTCGGCCAGGGCGCCGTGGCCGATCTCGCGGCGCTTGGGGGAGCCGACGCGGCCGGTCTCACCGGTGGAGTACGGCGGGAAGTTGTAGTTGTGCATGTAGCGCTTGCGGGTCACCGGGGAGAGGGTGTCCAGCTGCTGCTCCATGCGGAGCATGTTCAGGGTGGTGACGCCCAGGATCTGCGTCTCGCCACGCTCGAACAGCGCGGAGCCGTGCACCCGCGGGAGGGCCTCCACCTCGGCGGCCAGCGTGCGGATGTCGGTGACACCGCGGCCGTCGATGCGCTTCTTCTCCTTGATGACGCGCTCACGGACCAGGGTCTTGGTCAGCGAGCGGTACGCGGCGGAGATCTCCTTCTCGCGGCCCTCGAACTCGGGCAGCAGCTTCTCGGCGGCCAGCCCCTTGACGCGGTCCAGCTCCGTCTCCCGCTCCTGCTTGCCGGCGATGGTGAGCGCCCGGGCGAGCTCGGGGCGGACGGCGGCGGTGAGCGCCTCCAGGACGTCGTCCTGGTAGTCGAGGAAGATCGGGAACTCGCCGGTCGGCTTGGCGGCCTTGGCGGCGAGGTCCGACTGGGCGCGGCAGAGCACCTTGATGAAGGGCTTCGCGGCCTCCAGACCGGCGGCGACGACCTCCTCGGTGGGGGCCTCGGCGCCGCCGTCGACCAGCTTGATGGTCTTCTCGGTGGCCTCGGCCTCGACCATCATGATCGCGACGTCGCCGTCCTCCAGGACCCGGCCCGCGACCACCATGTCGAAGACGGCGTCCTCGAGCTCGGTGTGCGTCGGGAACGCGACCCACTGGCCGCGGATCAGCGCGACGCGGACGCCGCCGATCGGGCCGGAGAAGGGCAGACCGGCCAGCTGCGTGGACGCGGACGCGGCGTTGATGGCCACGACGTCGTACAGGTGGTCGGGGTTGAGCGCCATGACGGTGCAGACGACCTGGATCTCGTTGCGCAGGCCCTTCTTGAAGGACGGGCGCAGCGGGCGGTCGATCAGGCGGCAGGTGAGGATCGCGTCCTCGCTGGGCCGACCCTCACGGCGGAAGAAGCTGCCGGGGATCTTGCCGGCGGCGTACATCCGCTCCTCGACGTCCACCGTCAGCGGGAAGAAGTCGAGCTGGTCCTTGGGCTGCTTGGAGGCGGTGGTGGCCGACAGCACCATGGTGTCGTCGTCCAGGTACGCGACGGCGGAGCCGGCGGCCTGCTTGGCCAGGCGGCCCGTCTCGAAGCGGATGGTACGGGTGCCGAAGGGGCCGTTGTCGATCACGGCTTCGGCGTAGTGGGTCTCGTTCTCCACTAGCGTTTTCTCCTCGTCGTCGTCCTCCCGCCCGTGTGGCGGGGGACGGTGGCGGAGAGGCGCTCCGTCTGGTGCGGGCCGGTCTTCGATCGAAGCACCCGGGGTTCGCTTCTCCCGGGAGCCACTACCGAGGACCGGCGGCGGCGAGGTGCGCTCCTCCTCGTTCGTCATGCGCGATGACCTGCCGTGCCCTCCTCGGGCCGGCGTATCACGCCGTGTCATGGGTACTGCGTCGCTACCACACTACAAAGCGGCACCGACACTCCGCACGTCCCGTAGGTTCCGCAGGCACTCCGCACGTTCCCGTGCGGTCCCGTGCGGTCCCGTGCGGTCCGTATGCACGGCAAAGGGAGCGGTCCCCTGTCTCCCGGGAACCGCTCCCTCCACGACGTCTTACTTGGCGCCCGCCGCACCACGGCGGATGCCGAGGCGGTCGACCAGCGCACGGAAGCGCTGGATGTCCTTCTTGGCGAGGTACTGCAGCAGGCGGCGGCGCTGACCGACCAGGATCAGCAGACCGCGGCGGGAGTGGTGGTCGTGCTTGTGGGTCTTGAGGTGCTCCGTCAGGTCGGAGATCCGACGGGACAGCAGAGCGACCTGGACCTCGGGGGAGCCGGTGTCACCCTCCTTGGTACCGAACTCGGCGATGATCTGCTTCTTCGTGGCGGCGTCGAGCGACACTCGTACTCCTCGTGCTCTGTGAGTGGCCTCCGAGTGCCCCCGGTCTTCGTCTCGGGGGAGCTTCCGTTACTCGGGAGGCGGGGATCCGCTGGGCGCGGCCTCCAGGACCCGCAGGACTTCCTGCGGAGGCTCCGGGGGTGCGTACACAAACGGCCGTCACACAGGGTACCAGGCCGCCACGGCGCGATTTCCCCCGGTTCTCCGATCCCGCCGAGGCGGGCCGGCGGGCCACTAGGGTGAGCCCGGCACCGTTGGGCGCGTCTGGAAGGGGTCGCTGCGGCATGGCGGAGACGGAAGCGGAGATCAAGGCCCGCAAGGAGCGCGAGCGCGACGAACTGTACGCGCTCGACATCTCCGGCGTGCAGTGGCACTGCGCGCCGGGCACGGAGGAGCACGAGGAGCGCGTCGAGATCGCCTACCTGCCCGGCGGCGCCGTCGCCATGCGCTCCTCCCTCGACCCGGACACGGTGCTGCGCTACACGGAGGCGGAGTGGCGGGCGTTCGTGCTGGGCGCACGGGACGGTGAGTTCGACCTGGAGCCGGCGCCGCACAACGGGGGTCTCGCTTCCGAGTGAGGGGCGCGCGGGCACGAAAGGGGGCGGCACGTGCGCGTGCCGCCCCCTGTTCCTCAACCACCCTGGCAGATGTGGGTGGTTGTCGGGCTGGGCCTCAATGACCCTGCCGCGCAGGCCGGTTCGTGAGCCTTGGCGCCTCGGGGTCAGTGTTCACCTTCTGTACGACTTGGCCACGGATGTGTCCGGTTTGCTTGCGGATGCCTTGCTGTGTACGGCGATTCCGGGCAGGTTGTCGTCAAGTGGGCGGGCGCCGCGAGACGGATGGGCCTGCCGTGGTGAGTCTCCTGGTGATTAGGCTGGTACATGGGGGCGCGATGTCAGAACCCGTGGACCGGACATCGTCGTCACGGGGGGAATTCGGTGGATCGGACGACCTCGAACGACCAAGGACGACGAGAAATGGTCGCCCCCGCACGGCATTGAGGGTGCTCGACCACACCAGGAGGAACTGTGAGCAGCGATCGGGACGGGATCCGCGGGGGCTGGGCCACGCCCGGCGACGACCAGCCCGACGCGGCGTCCGCCGTCGAGACGACGGGCGAGTTCACAATCGACTACGCACCGCCCGCCTGGTACACGCAGAATGCGTCGAGCGGTTCGGGATCCGGGTCCGGGGCGGACTCCGGGGCGGGACGGGGGACCAACGCGGCTGGCGCGGCCGCTGGCCCTTCCTCTGATTCGCCGGCTTCTCCGGCTTCTCCGGGCTCCCCGGCTTCTCCGGGCGGTCCCGCGCGGCCCACTGCTCCGAGCGGTCCGGTGCCCGGGCTGACTCCGCCGCCGCACGCCACCGCGGCGCCAGGCGCTCCCTTCACGCCTCCTCCGCCCGCTCCGGGCGCGCCCTTCACTCCGCCGGCTCCCACGCCGGGCGCGCCCTTCACGCCTCCCCCGCCGCCGGTGGGGAGCCCGATCGCCGTGCCGAAGCTGCCGGTGGGGAGCGGGTTCGAGCCACAGCAGGCGGCGGGTTCGTCGGAGCCGGATCCGGCCGGTGCCGGGTCCCCGACTGCGGTGCCGAACATTCCGGTGGGCGGGTTCCCGTCGCCGGGAGCGCAGGCGGCGCGGCCGCAGGGGGAACAGGGTCCGGGTGCCGGGGCCGGTGACCTCGAGAGCGGTGCCACCATGAGGTTCTCCGCCGTCGCCGTACGGCGGGAGGTGGCGGAGAAGGCCGGCGAGCAGAGCGAGGCGCCCGACGCCGAGGAGCGGGAGGACGAGTCGGCCGCGGTGGCGGACACGGACTCCGAGGCCGGGGCCGGGACCACGGCTCAGGAGGCCGGCAAGGCGGACGACGAGGCCGACGAGTCCGGGGAGACCGCGCTGACCGACGTGGCCGACGTGGCCGGGCTTCGAGACGGCTCCGACGCAGCGGAGGATGCGGACGAGGAAGTCGGCTCCGCCGACGTGGACGCGACCCCGGCGGACTCCGCCGCCGAGGCGTCCGGTGACGCCGAGTCCGCCGAGGTGGAGGCCGAGGAGGACCAGGTCGCGGAGACGGCACCGGCCGAATCCACGGATGCCGAGGAGACGGAGGAGGCGGAGGTGGGTACCGCGGGTGCCCCGGATGCCTCGGAGTCCGACGCCGAGGCGGCGGACGACGCGCCCGAGGATTCCGCTGCCTCGGTCTCCCAGCCCGTCCCCACCGAACCCCAGGACGCCGCTCCACCCCAGGACGCCGCTCCCGAAGACTCCACGCCCGCCGCGGAACCGCGGGACGCTGCCCCGCAGGACTCGGAGCCGCAGGACGCGGTTCCGCAAGAGTCGGCACCGCAGGACGCGGTTCCGCAGGACGCGGTTGCTCAGGCCCCGGCGTCCCAGGACATGGCGTCCCAGGAAGTCGCCCCGGCCGCGGCTGCCGAGGCTTCGCAGGGCGCGCCCGCCGCCTGGGCTCCGCCGCCGGTCCCACAGGGTCCGGTACCGCCCCTGCCGCCGTCGTACCAGCCCGCGGCGCCCGCGTCGGCGGCCCAGTGGCCCAGCGAGCCGCGGCCGGCGGCTCCACAGGGGCAGCCGCACGAGCCGGCCCAGCAGCCGCCCTTCCAGCCACAGGCACCCCAGCCGGCCCCCGCTGCCTGGAACCCGCCTGCCGCGCCGACACCGCCGCACCCGGCGTCCGCTCCAGCGGTGCCCCAGCAGGGCTACGGCTTCCCCCAACCCGGCACACAGCAACCGCCTGCCCAGCCGCCGACCAGCCCCACCGCACCCCCGGCCAACCCCCAGGCCGGATACGGCTTCCCCCAACCCGACACGCCCGGGGCACAGCCCTCGCCGGCGGCCCAGCCGCCGACCAGCCCCACCGCACCCCCGGCCAACCCCCAGGCCGGATACGGCTTCCCCCAACCCGGCACACAGCAACCGCCTGCCCAGCAGTCGGCAACCGCCCCCACCGCACCCCCGGCCAACCCCCAAGCCGGATACGGCTTCCCCCAACCCGGCACCCGCGGGGCACAGCCCTCGCCGGCGGGCCGGCCGCCGGTTCCGGGCTCGGCGGCCGCTGAGCAGCCGAACGGCTACGGGTTCCCCCAGGCCCAGGCCGCCGCTCCTGGCGTCCCCAGCCCGCCTGCGCAGCCCGGCGGGTACGGCTTCCCGCAGCCGCCCGCGCGGCCCGACGGCGCTCAGCCGCAGCCGCCGGCTGCCCAGCAGCAGCCCGTCGATCCCCGTCTCGGAGCCAGTTGGCCGCAGCCGATACAGCACGACCAGCGGCAGCCGACCAACCCCGGTGCGGCGCCGCTCGGTTACACCGCGGCCGTGGAGCTGTCCTCCGACCGGCTCCTCAACAACAAGAAGCAGAAGGCCCGCAGCACACGGCCCGCCGGTCCCGGGCCGCGGTTCCGGATCGGCGGGAAGAAGGAGGAGGCCGAGCGGCAGCGGAAGCTGAACCTGATCCGTACGCCGGTGCTGTCCTGCTACCGCATCGCCGTCATCAGCCTCAAGGGCGGCGTCGGCAAGACGACCACGACCACCGCGCTCGGCTCCACGCTCGCCACCGAACGGCAGGACAAGATCCTCGCCATCGACGCCAACCCGGACGCCGGCACGCTCGGCCGCCGCGTGCGCCGGGAGACCGGGGCCACCATCCGTGACCTCGTCCAGGCGATCCCGTACATCAACTCCTACATGGACATCCGGCGGTTCACGTCCCAGGCGCCCTCGGGCCTCGAGATCATCGCCAACGACGTCGATCCGGCCGTGTCCACGACGTTCAACGACGAGGACTACCGCCGCGCGATCGACGTACTCGGCAAGCAGTACCCGATCATCCTCACCGACTCCGGTACCGGTCTGCTCTACAGCGCCATGCGCGGTGTGCTCGACCTCGCCGACCAGCTCATCATCATCTCCACGCCGTCCGTGGACGGTGCCAGCAGTGCCAGTACGACACTGGACTGGCTGTCGGCGCACGGGTACGCCGATCTCGTCGCCCGTTCCCTCACCGTGATCTCGGGGGTGCGCGAGACCGGCAAGATGATCAAGGTGGAGGACATCGTCGCGCACTTCGAGACCCGTTGCCGCGGTGTCGTCGTGGTGCCCTTCGACGAGCATCTGTCCGCCGGCGCCGAGGTCGACCTCGACATGATGCGGCCGAAGGTGCGGGAGGCGTACTTCAACCTCGCGGCGATGGTCGCGGAGGACTTCGTCCGGCACCAGCAGGCACACGGGCTGTGGACCTCCGACGGCAACCCGCCGCCGGTCGCGGCCCCGCCCATGCCGGGCCAGCCGCTTCCGGGCCAGCAGTACTCCGGGCAACCGATCCCCGGCCAGCCGATCCCCGGGCAACCGATCCCCGGCCAGGCGTACCCCGCACAGCCGGCCCCCAGCCGGCCGCTTCCAGGGCAGTACGCTCCCCAGCAGCAGCCCGGACAGGCCGGCCCTGGTCAGCCGTACCCGGGCCAGCCGCAGCCCTACCCCGGGCAGCCCGCCCAGCCGGGCCAGCCCGAGCAGTTCGCTCCCCCGCAGCAGCCGGGCCAGCCCGACCAGCCTTACCCCCAGCACCCCCAGGGACGGACCCCACCCCCTCCGCCGCCCCACCAGTAGCTCAGCCGCACCCCTCCAGGCCCGCGTCGTCTCCCACGGCGCGGGCCTTCGGGTGTTCGCAGACAGAACCGGTCGGATTCCGCCGCCACGCCCTCACCAGCGAGGCTTCAGTGGTCTCCACCAATGGGAGCAAGATCGCGTTCAAGTCGTTATTTCCGCAGGCCACATGGGGTTTGACATACCGTTGACGCGCGCAGACTGCCGCTGATAGACACTCACTTCATTCCGCCGGCGTCACCCGATCAAGCCCGTTCAAGCCCGCCCGGCAGGAGGCGCAAACCGTCTTCTGCGTGCGACGACGCGAGGTCACCGAGCCATGAAGACACATGATCAGCACGGCAGAGGACGTACCGGCCCCCGCCTGAAGGGCATACGGCTCCTGGCTGCGGGCGCCGCCGCCCTCGTCCTCACGGCCGGACTCGCGACCCCCCTCGCTCCGGCCGCGCCGCAGGCCCACGCCGCGGAGAGCGCGCAGGGCAAGAAGGGCGGCAAGAAGGTCCTCACGATCGCCGTCGCGCAGAGCGTCGACTCGCTCAGCCCCTTCCTCGCGGGACGACTGCTCAGCACGAGCGTCCACCGGCTGATGTACGAGTACCTGACCAACTACGACCCCAAGGACGCCCACGTCGTCCCGGCCCTGGCCACCAAGTGGGAGGCGTCGCCGGACAAGCTGACGTGGACGTACACGATCCGCTCCGACTCCAAGTGGTCGGACGGGCAGCAGGCCACCGCCGAGGACGCGGCGTGGACGCTCAACAAGATGATGACCGACGAGGGCGCTGCCACCGCCAACGGCAACTTCGTCACCAACTTCGCCGAGGTCACCGCGCCCAGCCCCACCCAGCTGGTGATCCGGCTGAAGAAGCCGCAGGCCACGATGACCGCGCTCGACGTGCCGATCGTGCCCAAGCACGTCTGGGAGAAGGTCACCGACTTCTCCAAGTTCAACAACGACAAGAATTTCCCGATCGTCGGGAACGGGCCGTTCGTCCTGACCGACTACAAGCCCGACAGCTACGTGCGGCTGGAGGCCAACAAGAACTTCTGGCGAGGCGCGCCGAAGTTCGACGAGCTGGTCTTCCGGTACTACAAGGACCAGGACGCCGCCGTCGCCGCGCTGCGCAAGGGCGAAGTCTCCTTCGTGGCCGGCTCGCCGGCCCTGACACCCGCTCAGGCCGCCTCGCTCAAGGGCGAGCAGAACATCCACGTCAACGAAGGCCCCGGCCGCCGCTTCTACGCCCTCGCCACCAACCCGGGCGCACAGGCCAGAAACGGCGAGAAGTTCGGTGACGGCCATCCTTCCCTGCTGGACGAGCGGGTGCGGCACGCGCTGTTCATGGCGGTGGACCGGCAGACCATCGTGGACAAGGTCTTCCAGGGCCACGCGGCGGAGGGCCAGGGCTACATCCCGCCGCGCTACGAGTCGTACTTCTGGAAGCCGTCGGCGGACCAGGAACTGGCGTACGATCCGGCGAAGGCCGCCCAGCTCCTCGACGAGGCGGGCTACAAGCAGAACGCGGACGGCAAGCGCGTCGGCAAGGACGGCAAGCCGCTGAACTACCGCGTGCTGTGCCACGCCACCGACCCCAACGACAAGGCGGTCGGCAAGTACCTCCAGGAGTGGTGGGGCAAGCTCGGCATCGGGGTCGAGCTCAACTGCCTGGACAACGTGACCGACCCATGGCTCGCGGGCAAGTACGACCTCGCCTTCGACGGCTGGTCGGTCAACCCGGACCCCGACTACGTGCTCTCCATCCACACCTGCGCCGCGCTCCCGGCGACCCCGAAGGACACCGGCGCCACCGACAACTTCATCTGCGACAAGAAGTACGACGAGCTGTACGCCCAGCAGTTGGCTGAGTACGACCCCGCCAAGCGGGCGGACCTGGTCAAGCAGATCGAGTCGCGGCTGTACGACCTCGGGTACATGAACGTCATGGCCTACCCGAACGCCGTCGAGGCCTACCGCACGGACCAGATCGAGTCGATCACCACCATGCCGGCCAAGGCGGGCAACATCTACGGACAGGACGGCTACTGGAGCTGGTGGTCGGCCGTTCCGGCGAACTCCGACGATTCCTCGGGCGGTTCCACGTCGACGGGCGTCATCATCGCGATCGTCGCGGGCGTCGTCGTCCTCGGCGGCCTCTCGGCTCTCTTCGCGGTGCGCCGCCGGGCAACGGCAGAAGACCGCGAATAGGCAGTGAGCGCACATGACCGCTGAAGCGACACCCGCGCTGGTAGAAGGGCCCGCCGCCGATCCGGGGAAGTCCGGGCCGGCGGCGGGCCGCGGCCCCCGGGCGCGGACCGGTACCGCCTATCTGCGGTACGCGGCGGGCAAGCTGGCCGGAGCGGCCGTGTCCCTGCTCGCCGTCCTCGTCACCAGTTTCTTCCTCTTCCGGCTGATCCCGGGCGACCCGGTGAAGTTCATGACCGCCGGCCGGCCCGTCTCCGCGCAGCAGCTCGCCGCCTACCGGCGGGAGTTCGGGCTCGACCTGCCGATGTGGCGGCAGTTCACGGACTACTGCGGCAAGGCGCTGACCGGGGACCTGGGGACCTCGTACCAGTTCCGCACACCGGTCATCGACAAGATCATCGAAGCGCTGCCGAACACGCTGCTGCTGACCGGTACGGCCTTCGTGCTCTACACCGCCCTCGGGATCCTTCTCGGCACCCGTTCCGCCTGGCGGCACGGCGGGCTCGGCGACCGCCTCAACACGGGTCTGGCGCTGACGCTCTACTCGATTCCCGCGTTCTGGCTGGGGCTGCTGCTGATCATCGTGCTCTCGGTCGGCGTGGGCCCCATCCCGGGTCTGTTCCCGACCGGAGGCATGGAGTCGGGCGGCAAGGAGGGCTTCGCGTACGCCGTCGACGTCGCCCACCACCTGGTGCTGCCGGTGGTGACGCTGGTCGCGGTCGAGTACGGGCAGACGTTGCTGGTCACGAGGTCGGCGCTGCTGGACGAGATGGGCAGCGACTATCTCACGACCGCGCGCGCCAAGGGCCTGCGCGACGACCTCGTACGCCGGCGGCACGCCGTGCCGAACGCACTGCTGCCGACCGTGACGCTGATCTTCGTCAATCTGGGGCGGACGGTCGCGGGAGTGATCCTCGTCGAGACCGTGTTCTCCTGGCCGGGCCTGGGCGGGCTGTTCTACCAGGCGCTGAGCGTGCCCGATCTGCCGCTGGTGCAGGGGCTGTTCTTCGTCTTCGCCGCGGCGGTGATCGTGATGAACACTCTTGCCGACGTCCTGTATCCGCTGCTCGACCCGAGGGTGGGCCGATGACCGCCGACACCACCACGACCACCGGTCCGAGCCAGGCATCCGACCCCGGCCCCGGCCCCCGCGCGCTCGCCCGGCAGCGTCGCCGGGCCTCGGCCGCGCGCTTCTGGAGGCAGTACCGGACGCACCGGGCGGGCCTGGTGGGGCTCGCCGCCCTCGTGCTGTGCGCGCTGGTCGCGCTGACCGCGCCGCTGACCGTCGGGGCGGACGTGCAGAGCGTGACGGACGCGCCCGGCAGGCCGCTGGAGAGTCCGAGCGCCCACTTCCCGCTGGGCACCGACCAGTTCGGGAGGAACCTGCTGGGCCTGGTGATCTGGGGCTCGCGCGTCTCGCTGCTGGTCGGGCTGCTCGCCGCCGTGCTGTCGGTGGCCATCGGCGCGGTCATCGGCATCACCGCCGGGCACTTCCGCGGCTGGTACGCCACCGTGATGATGCGGATCACCGACTGGTTCCTGGTGATGCCGACGCTGGTGCTCGCCATCGCGCTGGCCACCGTCATGTCCCGCTCGCTGGGCACGATCGTCCTGGCGATCGGCGTCACCACCTGGCCGACCACCGCCCGTCTGGTGCGGGCGCAGACGCTGGCGGTGGAGTCACGGCCGTACATCGAGCGGGCCAAGGCGCTCGGCGGCGGCCACTGGCACGTGATGTCCCGGCACGTGCTGCCCAACGTCATGCCGCTGGTGCTCGCCCAGACCACCCTGATCATCTCCTCGGCGATCCTGGCGGAGGCGACGCTCGCCTTCCTCGGGCTCGGCGACCCGACGGTCGTCTCCTGGGGCGGGCTGCTCCAGGACGCGCGCGAGGCCGGCGCGGTCAGCTCCGGCGACTGGTGGTACCTGGTGCCGCCGGGCATCGCCATCGCGGTCGTCGCGCTGGCGTTCACCCTGTGCGGGCGGGCCGTCGAGTCCGTTCTCAACCCCAGGCTGGGGGTGTCCCGTTGAGCCTGCTGCAGGTGCGCGGCCTGGAAGTGACGTACCCGTCGGGAGCGGCCGCGGTGCGCGGTGTGGACCTCACGCTCGACTCCGGCGAGAAGCTCGGCATCGCGGGCGAGTCCGGCTGCGGCAAGTCCACGCTGGCGCTGGCGCTGCTGCGACTGCTGCCGGCCGGGACCCGGGTCGGCGGCGAGATCCTGCTCGACGGCGAGGACGTGCTGGCCATGAAGTGGGGCCGGGTGCGGGCGGTGCGCTGGGCGGGGGCGTCGATCGTCTTCCAGGGCGCGATGCACTCGCTCAACGCCGTGCACCGCGTCGGCGACCAGATCGCCGAGCCGATCCTGCTGCACCGCAAGGCGACGGCGGCGGGCGCGCGGAAGAAGACCGGTGAGCTGCTGGAGCAGGTGGGGCTGCCGGCCGCGCGGGCCGGCGCCTACCCCCACGAGCTGTCCGGCGGCCAGCGGCAACGCGTCATGATCGCGATGGCGCTGGCCTGCGACCCGCGTCTGATCATCGCCGACGAGCCCACCACCGCGCTCGACGTGATGATCCAGGCGCAGATCCTGCGCCTGATCGAAGGGCTCGTGAGCGAGCAGGACCTGGGCCTGCTCATGATCAGCCACGACCTCGCCGTGCTGGCCGACACCTGCGACCGGCTGGCGGTCATGTACGCGGGCCGCGTGGTGGAGGAAGGCCCGGCCCGGCAGGTCTACGAGGACGCCCGGCATCCCTACGGCAAGGCCCTGTCGGACGCGTTCCCGCGGATCGGCGACCCGGCGTCCCGCTTCGCTCCCCGCGGCCTGGCGGGCGATCCCCCGGACCCGTCCGCCGTCCCCTCCGGCTGCGCCTTCCACCCCCGCTGCCCGGTCGCCCTCGACCTGTGTGGCACCCAGGACCAGTTCCTGAGGGAGGCGGGTCCGCGCCGACGGGCGGCCTGCGTCCACGTGGACCCGCGGGCGGGGGCGGGGTGGCCGGCAGGGGAGACGACGGAGGACGACGTGAGGAGCAGCACGCCATGACCACATCCGCGCTGCTGAGCGTCGAGGGGCTGCGGGTCGTGTTCCCGGGTCGGCACGGTGGGCCCGTGGCCCGGGCCGTGGACGGGGTCGACCTCGACATCCGGCGCGGCGAGATCGTGGCGCTGGTCGGCGAGTCGGGCTGCGGCAAGACGACCCTGGCCCGCTCGCTGCTCGGTCTGGTGCCGCCGACCGCGGGCCGCGTCACGTTCGACGGTGCCCCGCTCGACTACTCCTCGCGCGCGCTGAAGGCGTATCGCAAGCGGGCCCAACTGGTGCTCCAGGACCCGAGCGGCTCGCTCAACCCGCGGCACACGGTGTACGACGCCGTGGCCGAGGGGCTGCGCGTCCACGGGTACCGCGGGGACGAGCGGGCGGCGGTCGCGGGGGCCCTGGCGCGGGCGGGGCTGCGGCCGCCCGAGCGCTTCTTCCTGCGCTACCCGCACGAGCTGTCCGGCGGTCAGCGCCAGCGCGTGGTCATCGCGGGCGCCCTGGTACTCGAGCCCGAACTCGTCGTCGCCGACGAGCCGGTGGCCTCCCTGGACGCCTCGGTGCGCGGCGAGATCCTCGCCCTGCTGCTGCGGCTGCGCGCCGAACTCGGCCTGTCCGCGCTGGTGGTGACGCACGATCTCGGGCTGGCCTGGAACATCGCCGACCGGGTCGCGGTGATGTACCTCGGCCGGATCGTGGAGACCGGCGAGGTGGAGCAGGTCCTGACCGCCCCACGGCACCCGTACACCCAGGCCCTGCTGTCCGTCCTGCCCGAGGCGCCCGGAGACCCGGTCGTCCTGTCGGGCGAGCCCCCGGACCCGTCCCGGATCCCCTCCGGCTGCCGCTTCCACGTCCGCTGCCAGGTCCTGGCGAGCGAGGAGGCCGAACGGGCGGGCGTCGCGCAGGCGTGCCGCGGCAGGGACCTGGAGATCCTGGGCGGGGGCGGGGAGGCACAGGTGGCGTGCCACTGGGCACGTGCCGTGGCCGGGGAAGAGGCAGGGGCGCAGGCGGGGGCGTAGGCGGAGGCCGGACGCCGGACGCCGGGGGAGGCTGCCGGACGCAGAGCGGGCTGAGGTCCGGCTACGCCGTCTTCGCGTCCGCCGCGACGATCCGCCGGCACTTCTCGACGTCCTCGGCCATCGTCTCCAGGAGCGCCTCCAGCGAGTCGAACTTGGCCTGGCCGCGGACGAAGTCCAGGAAGTCGACGCCGACGTGCAGGCCGTACAGGTCGAGGCCCACCCGGTCGATGGCGTACGCCTCCACCGTGCGTTCGGTGCCGTCGAACTGCGGGTTCGTGCCCACGGAGATCGCGGCGGGCATGGCCTCGCCCTGGGCGTGCAGATAACCGGCGTAGACTCCGTCGGCGGGGATCGCGGTGTGCGGGAGAGTCTCGACGTTGGCCGTGGGGAAGCCCATCTCGCGGCCGCGCTGGGCGCCGCGGACCACGACGCCCTCGACCCGGTGCGGGCGGCCCAGGATCTCCCGGGCGCCCTGGACGTCGCCCTCGGCGACCAGGCGCCGGGTCAGGGTCGAGGAGAACGGCTCGCCGCCGCCCGCCTCTCCGGTGACGTACAGGTCGACGACCTCGACCTCGAAGTCGTAGGTCTTGCCCTGTTCGGCCAGGAAGTCGACGTTGCCGGCGGCCTTGTGCCCGAAGCGGAAGTTGGGGCCCTCGACGACCGCTTTGGCGTGCAGCTTGTCGACCAGCACCTTGACGACGAAGTCGGCCGGGGACAGCTTCGAGAACTCCGCGGTGAAGGGCAGCACGAGGACCGCGTCCACGCCCAGCCCTGCCATCAGTTCGGCACGGCGGTGGTGCGGGGCGAGCAGCGGCGGGTGGCTGCCGGGGCGCACGACCTCGCTGGGGTGCGGGTCGAAGGTGACGACGACGACCGGGACGCCCAGGTCGCGGCCGCGGGCCACGGCGTGCTCGATGATCAGCTGGTGTCCGCGGTGGACTCCGTCGTAGGAGCCGATGGTGACGACGCTGCGCCCCCAGTCCTGGGGGATGTCCTCCAAGCCACGCCAGCGCTGCACTGTGACCGCTCCTCGTCGAACCCGTGTCCGTGTTGCCTTGGTTGTCTTGCTGCCTTGTCCGCAGGTCTAAGGGTGCCATGCCCGGCGGTCGCCGCCTGCATCGGCCTGGGGAGCTGTGATCGGGCGCACGTCGTCGGGCATGGACACGGGTACGTCGGCGGCAGGGACGGGTCGTCGTCACGCGGGGACGGGTACGCCCGCCATGTTCTCGATCGTCCGGCGGGCGCTGGGACCCACCACCGCGGCCCAGTCCCGTGAGGCGTCGGTCAGCCAGCCGGCGACGCGCCGGGGCGGGATCCCTGTGGTCCATGCGCCTGTGTGGATTCATGGAGGCCCCACCCCGCCATGCTCGAACCTCCCCGCCGTACCGCCGTGCCCTGCCCTCGACGGTAGGCGGCAGATGATCAGCGGGACAGGCCGTGCGGCGAACGCGCCCCCTGCACTCCCCCGGTTCACTCCGAGCGCCCGTACGGCCGGGTGAATGGGCGCGTGCCGCTGGACAAAGCTCATGGGTGGGGGAACCGAGGGGGGACGGGACCGTGGAGCGGCGGCTGTGGAACACCCCGTGTTCGCCGCTCCACGGGCACCGTCGCGCGCGGTCAGCCGAAGACGGCCAGGCTCTTGGCCTTGCCCCGCTGCTCCTCCACAAGCGCGAGAAGGCTGCCGTCGGGGCCGTACACGGCCACGGCACCGGCGCCCGCGTACTCGTCGGGCATCTCCAGCCGCACGCCGTTGGTGAGCAGCCGGGCACGCCGGGCGTCGACGTCCCAGCGAGGGAACGCCGCCGCGGCCGCCTCGGCGATCGGCATCACGGTCAGCTCCTGCTGGAGCTGGTCCAGCGTCCTGGCGGAGTCCAGCTTGTACGGGCCGACCCGGGTGCGGCGCAGCGCGGTGAGGTGGCCGCCGACGCCGAGGTCGGCGCCCAGATCGCGGGCGAGGGCGCGGATGTAGGTGCCGGAGGAGCAGACCACGGACACCACCAGGTCGAGCACGGGGGTGCCGTCGTCGGCGACGGCGTCGCGGACGTCGTGGACGGTGAACGAGGAGACCGTCACCGGCCGCGCCGGGATCTCGAACTCCTCGCCCTCCCGGGCCCGCTTGTACGACCGCACACCGTTGATCTTGATGGCGCTGACCCTGGACGGCACCTGCATGATGTCGCCGGTCAGCTTGGCGACGGCGGCGTCGACGGCGGCGCGGGTGACCTTGGAGGCGTCCGTGGCGGACGTGACCGCGCCCTCGGCGTCGTCGGTGATCGTGTCCTGGCCGAGCCGGACGGTGCCGAGGTACTCCTTCTCTGTCAGCGCGAGATGGCCGAGGAGCTTGGTGGCCTTCTCCACGCCGAGCACGAGCACACCGGTCGCCATGGGGTCGAGGGTGCCCGCGTGGCCGACCCGGCGGGTCTTGGCGATGCCGCGCATCTTGGCCACGACGTCGTGCGAAGTGAAGCCCGACGGCTTGTCGACGATGACGAGGCCGTCGGGCGGGGTGGGCTTGCTGGTCATGCGGTGGTGTCGTCCGTCCCGTCGTCGGACCCCGGCTTCTTGTACGGGTCGGCCTCACCGGCGTACGACGCACCGGCGGACGTCTCGCGCACCTTCGCGTCGGAGGCGCGGGCCTTGTCGAGGAGGTCCTCGATGGTCCGGGCGGTGTCCGGCAGGGCGTCCGCGACGAAGGCGAGGGTCGGGGTGAACTTCACTCCGGCCGCCCGGCCGACCTCGGAGCGCAGGATGCCCTTGGCGCTCTCCAGGCCGGCGGCCGCGGCCTTCCGGTCCTCGTCGTCCCCGTAGACGGTGTAGAAGACGGTCGCCTCCCGCAGGTCACCCGTGACCCGGGTGTCCGTGATGGTGACGTGCGAGCCGAGCCGCGGGTCCTTGATCCCGCGCTGCAGCTTCTGGGCCACCACCTCTCGGATGAGGTCCGCCAGCCTTTTCGCCCGCGCGTTGTCGGCCACTGGTCCGTCTCCCGTTCTTTCTTCTTCTTCTGCTGCTTCTGCTTCTGCTTCTGCTTCTGCTTCTGCTTCTGCGGTGTGGATGGTTCGGTGTGGTGCGGTCTAGTCGTCCTCGCCGTGGAAGCGGCGCCTGACGGACAGCAGCTCCACCTCGGGTCGGCCGGCGACCAGCCGTTCGCACCGGTCCAGCACGTCGGTCAGGTGCGTCGCGTCGCCGGAGACCGCGGCGAGACCGATGACGGCCCGCCGGTGGAGATTCGCGTGGTCCACCTCCGCCGCGCTCACCGCGTACTTGCGCTGGAGCTCGGCCACGATCGGGCGGACGACGGAACGCTTCTCCTTCAGCGAGTGGACGTCGCCGAGGAGCAGGTCGAAGGACAGAGTCCCCACGTACATGTGTGTGCCCGGGTTGCCCGCCGGTACGGGGTCGATGGTCCTGCCCTCTCGATGGGCAGGGACATCAAGAACGGTACCGCGAACCGTGCCGCCGACTCGACGGGGTTTCCCGCTGCCCAGGTGGGACGGGGTTTCCCGCTGCCCCGGTCATGGCCCGTGGGGGCCCGGAGCCGGAGCCCCGCGGCCCCGGACACGGCCGTGCCGGCCGACGGGAGCTGGTCCCGCCGGCCGGCACGGGGTGTCTGCGGCGTTACGCCCGCGGCTTCTCGCGGAGTTCGTACGTCGCGATGACGTCGTCGACCTTGATGTCGTTGAAGTTTCCGAGGTTGATACCACCCTCGTAGCCTTCGCGGATCTCGGTGACGTCGTCCTTGAACCGACGCAGACCCTCGATGGTGAGGTTCTCCGCGATGACCTTGCCGTCGCGGAGGAGGCGCGCCTTGCTGTTGCGCTTGACCTCGCCGGAGCGGATGAGCACACCCGCGATGTTGCCCAGCTTGGACGAACGGAAGACCTCGCGGATCTCCGCCGTGCCGAGCTCGACCTCTTCGTACTCCGGCTTGAGCATGCCCTTGAGGGCCGCCTCGATCTCCTCGATCGCCTGGTAGATGACCGAGTAGTACCGGACGTCCACGCCCTCGCGCTCGGCCATCTGCGCGGCACGCCCGGCGGCGCGCACGTTGTAGCCGATCACGATGGCGTCGGAGCCCATGGCCAGGTCGATGTCCGACTCCGTGACCGCACCCACACCGCGGTGCAGGACGCGGATGTCGACCTCTTCGCCGACGTCGAGCTGGAGCAGCGAGGACTCGAGGGCCTCGACCGCACCGGACGCGTCGCCCTTGATGATGAGGTTGAGCTGCTGCACCTCGCCGGCCTTGAGCACCTTGTCCAGGTCCTCGAGCGACACGCGGCGGACGCGCTTGGCGAACGCGGCGTTGCGCTCACGGGCGGCGCGCTTCTCCGCGATCTGACGGGCCGTGCGGTCCTCGTCCACCACGATGAAGTTGTCGCCGGCACCCGGGACGTTGGTCAGACCCAGGACCTGCACCGGCGTCGACGGGCCTGCCTCGGCCACGTTGTTGCCGTTGTCGTCGAGCATCGCCCGGACGCGGCCGTACGCGTCGCCGACCACCATGGTGTCGCCGACCCGCAGCGTGCCTCGCTGGACGAGCACGGTCGCCACGGCACCACGGCCGCGGTCGAGGCGGGACTCGATCGCGATGCCCTGCGCGTCCTGCTTCGGGTTGGCCCGCAGGTCGAGCGAGGCGTCGGCGGTCAGGACGACCGCTTCCAGCAGCGAGTCGATGTGCAGACCCTGCTTGGCGGAGATGTCGACGAACATCGTGTCGCCGCCGTACTCCTCGGCCACCAGGCCGTACTCGGTCAGCTGACCGCGCACCTTGGTCGGGTCGGCGCCCTCGACGTCGATCTTGTTGACCGCGACCACGATCGGGACGTCGGCCGCCTTGGCGTGGTTGAGCGCCTCGACCGTCTGCGGCATGACGCCGTCGTTGGCCGCGACGACCAGGATCGCGATGTCGGTCGACTTCGCACCACGGGCACGCATGGCGGTGAACGCCTCGTGACCCGGGGTGTCGATGAAGGTGATCCGGCGGTCCTCGTCGTTGACCTCGGTCGTGACCTGGTAGGCACCGATGTGCTGGGTGATGCCACCGGCCTCGCCCGCGACGACGTTCGTCTTGCGGATGGCGTCGAGCAGGCGGGTCTTGCCGTGGTCGACGTGACCCATGACGGTGACGACCGGCGGGCGGACCACCAGGTCCTCCTCGCCGCCCTCGTCCTCGCCGAACTCGAGGTCGAAGGACTCGAGCAGCTCGCGGTCCTCCTCCTCGGGGCTGACGATCTGAACCTGGTAGTTCATCTCGTCGGCGAGGAGCTGGAGCGTCTCGTCGGACACGGACTGCGTGGCCGTGACCATCTCGCCCAGGTTCATCATGACCGCGACGAGGGACGCCGGGTTGGCGTTGATCTTCTCCGCGAAGTCCGTGAGCGACGCGCCACGGGAGAGCCGAATGGTCTCGCCGTTGCCGCGCGGCAGCATCACGCCGCCGACGGACGGGGCCTGCATGGCCTCGTACTCCTGACGGCGCTGCCGCTTCGACTTGCGGCCACGGCGCGCGGGACCACCGGGACGGCCGAAGGCGCCCTGCGTGCCACCACGGCCACCGGGACCACCCGGACGGCCGCCGAAGCCGGGACGGCCACCGCCGCCACCGCCGAAGCCGCCACCGCCGGGACGGCCGGCGAAGCCGCCGCCACCACCACCGGGACGACCGGCACCGCCGCCCGGACGGCCGGCGAAGCCGCCGCCGCCGGGACGGCCACCGCCGCCGGGGCGACCGGCTCCGGCCGGGCCGCGACCGCCGCCGGGGCCGGGACGCGGGCCGGCAGCGGGACGCTGCGGCATCATGCCGGGGTTCGGGCGCGGACCGCCCGGACCGGGACGCGGACCACCCTGCGGACGGGGCATCGAGCCCGGGGTCGGGCGCGGACCGCCCGGAGCCTGCGGACGCGGACCGCCGCCCTGGGCACCGGGGCCCTGCGGACGGGGACCGGCGCCGGGAGCACCGTGGCCGCCGGGCCGCGGGCCCTGCGGACGCGGCGCCTGCGGGCGCGCCATGCCGGTGGAGCCACCGGAGGTGAAGGGGTTGTTGCCCGGACGCGGACCGGCCGGACGGGCGCCCGGACGCGGACCCTGGCCACCGGGGCGTGCGCCACCCTGGCCCGGACGCGGACCCTGGCCCTGGCCGGGACGGGCACCGGGCTTGGGCGCGCCGGGACGGGCGCCGGGCTTGGGCGCGGCCGGCGACGGGGCCGACGGCGGAGCGGTGAACTCCGGCGTGGTGGGCGCTGCCGGAGCCGGACGCGGCGCGGGCTTGGGACCCGGCACCGGACGCGGGCCGGGGGTCGGCGCGGACGCCGACGGGGCCGCGGGCTGCTGCGCCGGGGAGGGCTTGGGTGCGGCCGGCGGCTTGGGCGCGGCCGGACGCTCCCCCGCTGCCTTGACGGCACGGGAGCTGCCCCCGGCCTGCGCCGGCGAGGGCGCGGCGGGCCTGGGGGCGGCCTTCCTCGGGGCACCCGGCTTCGCGGCGGACCTGCCGCTGCCGTTGCCCTGCTGGAAGGCGTCAGTCAGTTTGCGTACTACGGGCGCCTCGATCGTCGAGGACGCCGATCGGACGAATTCACCGAGTTCCTGGAGCTTGGCCATGACGACCTTGCTCTCCACACCGAACTCCTTGGCGAGTTCGTAGACCCGGACCTTAGCCACTTCGCTCCTTTGAGGTCCGGGTTGCGGCCGGACCGTCGCTAGTTCATGGGCGTACTCATCGCGTACTCATCGAGTGCTCATCGCAATCTCGACCTGCTTTCGACTCGCGAGGTACCAGGCCGCACGGGGGGTTCCGTACGGCACGTCTTGCCTTGCCGTGTTGCCTCAGCAACCTTGTGCCTGCTCGACGTACCGGCGCAACGCCATTACGTCGAGCGGTCCCGGGACGCGGAGCGCCCGCGGAAACGCCCGGCGGCGCACCGCCTGGTCGAGACAGACCGGGGCGGGGTGTACATAGGCACCCCGGCCGGGCAGCGTACCGCGAGGATCGGGGACGCACTCGCCCTCGACCGCCACGGTCCGCAACAGTTCGATCTTGGCCGCTCGCTCCCGGCATCCCACACAGGTACGTTCAGGGCATGCTCGGGCACGCGTCCGGCCAGACACAGCTAAGTCTACCTCCCCGCACCGACCTCACCCCTGCGGGGCAAAAATCGAACGGCTGTTGTCGTATTCCGAGCGACCTGCGGCTCGGATCTATTCCCCACGTACGGGTGAACTCCCCCGCGGTTCTGCCCGGACGCCTTGGCCGCCTACTCGGACGCCTGCTCGGTGTCCGGGCGAATGTCGATCCGCCAGCCGGTGAGCCGGGCCGCCAGCCGGGCGTTCTGGCCCTCCTTGCCGATCGCCAGCGACAACTGGTAGTCCGGCACGGTGACGCGGGCCGACCGGGAGGCCAGGTCCACGACCTCCACCTTGGAGACGCGGGCCGGCGACAGCGCGTTCGCCACCATCTCGGCCGGGTCGTCCGACCAGTCGACGATGTCGATCTTCTCGCCGTTCAGCTCGCCCATCACGTTGCGCACCCGGCCGCCCATGGGGCCGATGCAGGCGCCCTTGGCGTTCAGGCCCGAACGGGTGGACCGTACGGCGATCTTGGTGCGGTGACCGGCCTCACGGGCGATCGCGGCGATCTCCACGGAGCCGTCGGCGATCTCCGGAACCTCCAGGGCGAAGAGCTTCTTCACCAGGTTCGGGTGCGTACGGGACAGGGTCACCGACGGACCGCGGACGCCCTTGGCGACCCGGACGACGTACGACCGCAGCCTCATGCCGTGCGCGTAGGTCTCCCCCGGGACCTGCTCCTGCACCGGCAGGATGGCCTCCAGCTTGCCGATGTCGACGAGCACGTTCTTCGGGTCGCGGCCCTGCTGGACGACCCCGGTGACGATGTCGCCCTCGCGGCCGGCGTACTCACCGAGCGTCGCGTCGTCCTCGGCATCGCGCAGCCGCTGGAGGATGACCTGCTTGGCAGTGGTGGCGGCGATACGGCCGAAGCCGGACGGGGTGTCGTCGAACTCGCGGGGCTCCTGGCCCTCCTCAAGGTCCTGTGGGTCCTCCTTCGCCCACACGGTCACATGCCCGGTCTCCCGGTCGAGCTCCACGCGCGCGTGGCGGCGGCTTCCCTCGGTGCGGTGGTAGGCGATGAGGAGGGCCGACTCGATCGCCTCGACCAGCAGGTCGAAGGAGATCTCCTTCTCCCGTACCAAGCCCCGCAGGGCACTCATGTCGATGTCCACGGCTACGCCTCCTCTTCCTTCTGGTCCTTGCGGTTGAACTCGACCTGCACACGGGCCTTGACGACGTCGTGGAAGCCGAGTCTGCGGGTCGTGGGCCTGCGCCCCTTCACCCCGGGCACTTCGAGGTCGAGGCCTTCTTCGTCGACCTCGAGGATCCTGGCCACCAGCTCGCCGCCGTCGGCCAGCTGGAACTTCGCCAGCCGGCCCGTGGCGCGCACGTAGTGCCGGTGTTCCCTGAGGAGGCGCTCCGCGCCCGGGGTGCCGACCTCGAGGGTGTACTCGCCCTCGCCCATCGCGTCCGTCTCGTCGAGCCTCGCCGAGAGCGCACGGCTCACATCGGCGATCCGGTCCAGATCGGCCCCGGTGTCGGAGTCGACGACGACGCGCAGCACACGCTTGCGTCCTACGGAGTCCACGGCGATCTCTTCGAGATCCAGGCCCTGGGAGGTGACGAGCGGTTCCAGCAGTTCCCGCAGCCTCTCGCTCTGGGTGGTGCTCATCCGGGTGACTCCTCGGCCGCGTGTGCTGTTGTGGGGTGGTCGCGTGTCTGGTCAAAGGGTATCCGGTCGGAAGGGGTGTTGACGTCCACCTGGGCAAGGGCGGTGCCGCTGAGTGGTGCGTGCGCGGGGCGCGGGTACCGTGATCACGGGCGAGCCGCCCCTCCACTTCGTTCGTACGCACCCGAGGACGTCTGCCGTGCCGTTCCCCTCACCTCCGCGCGCCCTGGCGGGCCCGCGCAGAAGGAGCCTGCTCGCCTCGGCCGCGGGGGCCGCCCTGCTCGTGGGCTGCTCCACCGGCTCCGACGACTCCGGCCGCACGGACAGGGTCCCGTCGCCCGACGATCGGGTACGCGCGCGTGCGGCACGCGACAGCGAAGAGCTGGCGCGGCGGTACGACGCGGTGATGGCCGCGCATCCGGCGCTGGCGGAGCGGCTGCGGCCGCTGCGCGCGCAGGTCGCGGCGCACGCGGAGGCGTTCGGCGGCACCGCGAAGGCGTCGCCCGGCGTCACGGCCTCGACCGCGCCGCCGGTGGCCTCGACCGCGCCGCCGGCGGCCTCGGCCACGCCCGAGGGCTCCGGCTCGCCCGAGGACTCGAGGGCGCCGGCGGGAGCCGAGGCCTCTGGCTCTCCCGCCGTCCGGGAGACCGCGAAGTCCGCCCTGGCCGGGCTCGCCTCCGCCGAGCGTTCCCTGTCCGACCGGCGCACCGCGGCCCTGGTCCAGGTGCCCGGCGAACTGGCCCGCCTGCTGGCCTCGGTGGCGGCGGCCGGGGCCGCCCACGCGTATCTCCTCACGGAAGGTGACAAGTGAGCCAGGTGACGGATCGTCGGCGGCTGGAGGCCCTCCAGGCGGCGCTCGCCGCAGAGCACGCGGCCGTGTACGGGTACGGCGTCGTCGGGGGCCGGATCGGCGAGGGCCGGCGGGCCGAGGCGCGGTCGGCGTACGACGCCCATCGGGCGCACCGGGACGCCCTGGTGCGCGAGGTGCGGGACCTGGGCGGGCAGCCGGTGGCCGCGGCGGCCGCGTACGCGCTGCCGTTCCCGGTGCCGGACTCCGCGGCGGCGGTGCGGTTCGCCGCCGAGCTGGAGGAACGCGTGGCCGGGGTGTACTCCGACCTGGTCCGGGCGAGCGCGGGCGCGCGGCGGCGGGAGGCCGCCGGGGCGCTGCGCGAGGCGGCGGTCCGGGCGGTGCGCTGGCGCGGGGAGAGCGTAGCCTTCCCTGGTCTCGCCGAACGGGCCGGTGCGGCGGGCACGCCCACGGTTTCGACGGCACCGACGCCATAGGGGGTACGAATCCCACGGACGGGCACGGACGGGAGGAGCGGGACGGCACAGGAAGCGCCCACGGCGCACGGCGACAGCGGAAAACGCGTCCAGGAAGTCCAGGAAGGAACGACTCGCGCATGGCTTTCGAACCGCCGCGGCGTCTGGCGCGGGCGCTGGGTGAGACCGCACCGGACGGGGACGACTGGCTGGAGAAGCTGCCCGAACTCGCGCGGCAGGCGGTGGCGCTGCGCGAGCTGACCGTCGAAAGGGTGCAGATGCCCGGCGGGCGCAGCAGCCTCGTCGTGCTGGTGCGGACGGCGGACGGGACGCCGGCCGTGCTCAAACTGGCCCCGGCCCGGGCCCGTCCGGAAAGCGAGCGGGCCGCGCTCGCGCACTGGGGCGGGCGCGGCGCCGTACAGCTGCTGGAGGACGGTCCGGTCGGTCCGGTCCCGGTCGAGGGCGTGCTGCTGCTGGAGCGACTGCATCCGGACGTGTCGGTGCGGTCGTTGCCGGAGGCGAGGGCGCTGCTGGAGGCGGCGGGCACGCTGCTGCGGCTGTGGGTCGAACCGCCCGCCGGGCATTCCTTCGAGACGGTCGAGGATCGGACCGGGCGGCAGGCCGAGGCGATGCGGGCGGGCGCGGAGACCGACGCGGAGGTGGCGCCGCTGGTCGAGGCGGCGCTCACGGCCCGCGCGGAACTGCTGGCCGCGCCGCCCGAGCGGCGGCTGCTGCACGGCACGTTCCGGCAGAGCAAGGTGCTCGCCGGGGACCGGATGCCGTGGCTGGCCGTGGGCCCGGACCCTGTGGTCGGCGAGGCCGCCTTCGACCTGGCGCGGCTGGTCCGCGACCGGGTGGAGGACCTGATCGCCGCACCGTCCGGCGCCGCCACCACCCGGCGCCGCATCAAGCGGCTCGCTGACTCCCTGGAGGTCGACCGGGACCGCCTGCGCGGCTGGACGCTCTTCCGAGCCGTGGAATCCGGCGTACGCGCCCGCCGCGTCGGCCGCCCGAAGGACGCAGAACTCCTCCTGGAATTCGCCACCTGGCTCTGACCCGCAGACGCGAAGCCGACCACCGCATCCGCATCATGAACCGCCGCCCGGCCGGCGGTTCATGATGCGGATGCGGGGCCCGGCGCGTCCTGCCTCGCCTTGCGGCTGGACGTGCCTGGCCCCGCTTGCCCACGTGCGGACGGTGACCGTCGATCCTCCGTGCCCCGTTCCGCCGGGCTGGCCTATGCCGTGAGGCGGGTGACGGCTTCCTCGATGGGGAGTTCCTCGCGCTCGCCGGTGCGGCGGTCCTTCAGTTCGACCACGCCCTCGGCCGCGCGGCGGCCGACGACCAGGATCTGCGGGACGCCGATGAGCTCGGAGTCGGTGAACTTCACGCCCGGGGAGACGCCGGCCCGGTCGTCGACCAGGACGCGGACGCCTGCCGCGGCCAGCTTCTGGGACACCTCCAGGGCCACCTCGGTCTGCAGGGCCTTGCCGGCGGCGACCACGTGCACGTCGGCCGGGGCGACCTCCTTGGACCAGACGAGACCCTTGTCGTCGGCGTGCTGCTCGGCGAGGGCCGCGACCGCGCGGGAGACGCCGATGCCGTAGGAGCCCATGGTGACGCGGACCGGCTTGCCGTTCTGGCCGAGCACGTCGAGCTTGAGGGCGTCGGTGTACTTGCGGCCGAGCTGGAAGATGTGGCCGATCTCGATGGCCCGGTCCAGCTTGAGGCCGGTACCGCACTTCGGGCAGGGGTCGCCGTCCTGCACGACCACGACGTCGACGTACTCGTCGACCTCGAAGTCGCGGCCGGCGACGACGTTCTTCGCGTGCGTGTGCTCCTTGTTGGCGCCGGTGATCCAGCCCGTGCCGGGCGCCACGCGCGGGTCGGCGATGTACTTCACCTTGTCCAGGCCCTGCGGACCGACGTACCCGCGGACCAGGTCCGGGCGGCCCACGAAGTCCTCGGCGGTGACCAGCTCGACGGCTGCCGGGGCGAAGTGCGCCTCGACCTTGCCCAGGTCCACCTCGCGGTCGCCGGGGACACCGACGGCGACGATCTCCCCGTCGACCTTGACGAGCAGGTTCTTCAGCGTGGCGGAGGCCGGCACACCGAGGGAGGCGGCGAGGGTCTCGATGGTCGGGGTGTCCGGGGTGGGGATCTCCTCGGCCGCGGGCACGGCGGAGCCGTCCACCGGCACCAGCTCGTACGTGATCGCCTCGGTGTTGGCGGCGAAGTCGCAGTTCGGGCAGTCGGCGAAGGTGTCCTCGCCGGCGGCGGCCGGGGCGAGGAACTCCTCGGACTTGGAGCCGCCCATCGCACCCGCGGTCGCGGCGCAGATCCGGTAGTCCAGGCCCAGGCGGTCGAAGATCCGCTGGTAGGCCTGGCGGTGCAGGGCGTAGGACTCGGCGAGGCCCTCGTCGGCGAGGTCGAAGGAGTACGAGTCCTTCATCAGGAACTCGCGCCCGCGCAGGATGCCCGCGCGGGGCCGCGCCTCGTCCCGGAACTTGGTCTGGATCTGGTAGAGGATGACCGGCAGGTCCTTGTAGGAGGTCGCCTGGTCCTTCACCAGCAGGGTGAAGATCTCCTCGTGGGTCGGCCCGAGGAGGTAGTCGCCGCCCTTGCGGTCCTTCAGGCGGAACAGCTCGGCGCCGTACTCGTCCCAGCGGCCGGTCGCCTCGTACGGCTCGCGGGGCAGCAGCGCGGGCAGCAGCACCTCCTGGGCGCCGATGGCGTCCATCTCCTCGCGGACGATCCGCTCCACGTTGGCGAGGACCTTCTTGCCCAGGGGCAGCCAGGTCCAGATCCCGGCGGCGGTGCGCCGCACGTAACCCGCGCGGACCAGCAGCTTGTGGCTCAGGACCTCGGCGTCCGCCGGGTCGTCGCGCAGCGTCTTCGCCAACAACTGGGACATGCGCTGGACCGATGCGTTCGCCATGGTTCTCGTACTCCTGCCGATGGTGGCCCCCCGCTCGGCGAGCCGAGAGTGGGGGAAGCTGATGGCTAGGAGGTTAGCCGGGCTTGCCGCGCCGGTGGAAATCGGTTAAAGCCGACCATGCGCCGTGCCCGGACGGCGGCGCAGCGGCAGCGGGGCGCCCATCACGGCGTACGGTTTCGGAGCGCTGGGGAAGAACACCTGGCGGGCGAGGTCCTCGTAGCCCAGGGAGTGGTAGAGACCGCGGGCCGGGCTGTCGGTGTCGATCGCGGAGAGGATCGAGCGGGGCTCGCTCGCGCCGTCGGTGATGGTGGTGATCAGCGCCCGTCCGATGCCGCGGTTCTGGTGGCTCGGGTGGACGTGCAGTTCGGTGATCACGAAGGAGTCGTCGAGCCAGTCGTCGTGGCCGCGGGCGCGCAGGTAGGGCTCGACGACGGTGGACCACCAGTGGGTGCGGTCGTTGGGCATGCCGTAGACGAATCCGACCAGCCGGCCGTCGACCGTGGTGGCGCCGAGCGCGCGGGCCCCCCGGCAGGTCATGTGGCGCAGCACGATCTGCCGGCGTACGGCCACCTCGTCGGCGCCAAGACCGAAGGCGACGGCCTGCACGGCGAGCGCCTCGTCGACGTGGGCCACCAGGTCGAGGGGGCCGATCACGACGTCGTCGCTGCGGCGGTGTCCGTGATCGGGGAAGTGCGCCATGCCGGGAGACTACAGGGCGTGCACGTGCCTCTGAACAGCGCAGTGAGGCGCAGGTCAGAACAGAACGCTCATGAACGCGCCGACCTCGCGGAAGCCCGCCTTCAGGTAGGTCCGCCTGGCCGCGGTGTTGAAGTCGTTCACGTACAGACTGACCACCGGGGCCACGTCGGCCAGCGCGTACCGCAGGACCGCCGCCATGCCGGGGACCGCAAGACCGCGGCCGCGGTACTCGGGGGCCACCCACACGCCCTGGATCTGGCAGGCCTCGGTGGTCGCGGCGCCGATCTCGGCCTTGAACATCACCTTGCCGTGCTCGTCGAGGCGGGCGAAGGAGCGGCCGGAGCCCACGAGTTCGGCGACCCGGGCCTGGTAGAGCAGGCCGCCGTCCCCGGCGAGCGGGGAGACGCCGACCTCCTCGGTGAACATCGCCACGCAGGCCGGCATGATCGTCTCCATCTCGTCCTTGCGGATGCGGCGGACGTAGGGATCGGGGGCGATGCCGGCAGGCATGCGGTCGGTGACCATGAGCGGCTGGTGGGCGCGGATCTCGCGGGCCGGACCCCAGCCGGGTTCCAGGAGCCGCCACAACTGGGCGGTGGGTTCGGCCGGTCCGACGATGGAGGAGCAGCGGCGGCCGGCCCGGCGGGCACGGTCCGCGAAGGCCCGGACGGCCCTGGGGGTGGCACAGATCGGGACGAGGTTGGCCCCTGCATAGCACAGGGACCTCAATATGCCGTCCTCGTACCAGCCCCACATCTCTCCGCCGAGCCGCCACGGGTCCAGTCCGGCGACCTGTACGCGGGAGGTCACGAAGGCGTTCACGACCGGCTCGCGGCCGAGGACCGCGAGCGCGGCGTCGAGGTCGCTCGGTCCGAGGACCGTGGTGGTCGTCTGGGTCAACACGTCGGCGGGGCCTCACCATGAGGATCTACTGGTTCCCGCACTGTACCTGGCAGCGACGGGGGACGCCGCCCGACGTTGAATGCCGCTCGGCGCCGCCCCCTGCCACTGGGAACAGCCGCCTCCAACGCGGACCGGTCCTCCTTGACACGGGTCACCAACTGGGTGCGGTTGACAAAGCGCAGCGCGATCACCAGCAGCACCAGCAGCGGGCCGAGCTGGAACTCCCGCCATGCGAAGCCGTACCACTTCGTCGTCCAGCCCTGCGGCAGCCGGCTGGTGAACCAGCGGGTGCCCAGGGAGTCGACGAGCGGGACGCCGATGACTCCGGCGAGTTGGAGGAAGAAGAACCCGAAGACGACGGCGATCCAGGTGCCGGGGCGGATCCGGCGCCACCAGGAGGGCGCGGCCGGGTCCGGACCGGCCTCCGCCGCGGGGGTCTGGACGAGGTCGGCCGTCAGCCCTTGCCGTGAGGCCGAGTCCCGGCAGGGCCACGCGGTGGGGGCGGCGCGGGCGGGCGCCGCCCGAGGGTCAGCCGCTGACCGAGATCTCCGGCTCGCCGGAGACGACGCCGTCCTGCTCCATCTGCTCGGCGAGCTTCATCGCCTCCTCGATCAGGGTCTCCACGATCTTCGACTCCGGGACGGTCTTGATGACCTGC
>NZ_JBIAXG010000062.1:0-38063 GCF_042896465.1 Streptomyces sp. NPDC001292 | reverse complement strand
ATCGGGATCACCGTCAACCGCAACGCGATCCCGAACGACCCGCGCCCGCCGATGGTCACCTCGGGCCTCAGGATCGGCACGCCGGCCCTGGCCACGCGCGGCTTTCAAGGGGAGGACTTCCGCGAGGTTGCCGACATCATCGCCGAGGCCCTCAAGCCGTCGTACGACACGAAGGCGCTGAAGGCCCGCGTCACCGCCCTGGCGGAGAAGTACCCGCTCTACGGCCGGTGAGTGCGACACGCCCCGCAGGGGCATGCCCGCGCGATGTCTCCCCGGGTTTCCGGGCATGCCGGGACAGGGCCGCCGTACTGCCCCGGCACCGCCGGTGCAGAACCTGTGGACCTGCTGTCGCTGCGGCGGGCGAGAGCTCGGTTGGGGTGCGGGCCGGCGTCGACGAGGCGGTAACCGTAAGATGGGCGGCCGCCGAGCGCGGATGCTACCGGTGGTCCTCTCGCAGTTGGGCGTTCATCCCCCGCTTGAGCGCCTGCGGTCCGTGCCAGCCGTCGTTCCAGCTGTCCGTTCGGGAAGATCCCGCCATGATCGGTGATCAGCTGCAGGCCGGTCGGCGCGCCCGTCGGGGAGCCGAAGACGACGAAGTAGGTGCCGATGATGAGGATGAGCACCGGCGCGGCGACCTTCACGAGGGCGAACCAGAACTCGAGCTCGCCGCAGACCTTGACCGAGATGCCGGCCTGTGCTTTGCGTTTCGTTGAGTTTTCTTTGCCATTTGTTGAAGCGGTGTCCATGCCTCACTCCTAGCGTGCGGAGCGCGCGACTCCGCTGCCGACCGGCAGTGGAGCAGTCACGAATCTCTCGTGGAGTGTCCGTGGAACGTCGCACTTTCCTGCGCGGAGCCGTCATCGGCACCTCGGCCGCCGCCTTCGGTGGAACCCTCATGCCTGGTGCCGTCTACGCGGCACCGGCCCAGAACGGCCCCGGCCCCTACGGTGCGCTGGGCGCGGCCGACGCCAATGGCATCCAACTGCCTCAGGGGTTCAGCAGCCGGGTCATCGCCCGGTCCGGCCAGAAGGTCTCCGGCACCTCGTACACCTGGCACAACGCCCCCGACGGTGGCGCCTGCTTCGCCGACGGCACGGGCTGGATCTACGTGTCCAACTCGGAGATCAACCCCGGCGGCGGCGCGAGCGCCGTCAAGTTCAACTCCTCGGGTACCGTCACCGGCGCCCATCGCGTCCTGTCCAACACCAGGCAGAACTGCGCGGGTGGTGCCACCCCGTGGAACACCTGGCTGTCCTGTGAGGAGGTCAGCCTCGGCTACGTGTACGAGACCGACCCGTGGGGTGTGAACGCCGCCGTCCGCCGCGACGCGATGGGCAAGTTCAAGCACGAGGCGGCCGCCGCCGACCCGGTACGCAAGGTGATCTACCTGACCGAGGACGAGAGCAACGGCTGCTTCTACCGGTTCATCCCCACCACTTGGGGCGACCTGTCCTCCGGCACCCTGCAGGTGCTGGTCGCCGGCACCGCGACCTCCGGGTCGTTCAGCTGGGCGACGGTGCCCGACCCGGACGGCTCGCCGACCGTGACCCGCGACCAGGTCTCCGGCGCCAAACGGTTCAACGGCGGCGAGGGCTGCCACTACGCCAACGACACCGTCTGGTTCACCACCAAGGGCGACAACCGGGTCTGGCAGGTCGACCTGACCAGCAGCACTTACGAACTCGCCTACGACGACAACCTGGTCAACCCCGGCCCCGCCCCGCTCACCGGCGTCGACAACGTCACCGGCTCCTCTTCCGGCGACCTGTTCGTCGCCGAGGACGGCGGCAACATGGAGATCTGCATCATGACGCCGGACAACATCGTCGCGCCGTTCCTGCGCATCACTGGGCAGTCGGCCTCGGAGATCACCGGACCGGCCTTCTCCCCCGACGGCAAGCGACTGTACTTCTCCAGCCAGCGGGGTACGACCGGCACCTCCTCAGGTGGCATCACGTACGAGGTCACCGGCCCGTTCCGCGCATAGCCACGCAATGACTGGAGGGCCTGGAGACGGGCAACCCCGACCACTCCGGGCCCTCCGGCCACCGACCCCGTTCCTGTTCCCCGGCTGTCGTGAGGGTGATGATCCCGTCCAGGGTTTGGACGATGAACTGGTCGAGTTCGTCGATCTGCGGGGTGGGCTGGTCGCCAGTGCCCAGCAGCACCCGCAGCAGCCGCGCGTGGTGGCTCGAACTGCTCGGCTGCTCCCGCTCAGGGGAGTCCGGGCCAAAGATGTGAGGGAGCGAGTGCCGGTCTCGCCGTGCGGGGCCGGATGGGGCACGGCGATCCCCGGCGCGCGATTGTCCGTGTGGGCTCGGACCGGGGGCTGGCCGTCACAACCATCCGTTGCGCTGGGCCTGCAGGGCCAGTTGGAAGCGGTTCGCGGCGCCCAGCCGGGCCATCAGGACCTGCAGGCGGCGGAACAGCGTGCGGCGGCTGATTCCCAGCTCGCGGGCGATGACGTCGTCGCTCGTGCCGCTGGCCAGGAGCCACAGCAGACGGCGGTCGGCGGGGGGCAGACCGCCTGGGCGGGTCGTGCCGCCGTGGAGGGGCAGAGCGTGCTGCCACGACTGCTCGAACAGCGCGATGAGGGCGGAGAGCAGACCGCACGGCTGTACGACCAGCATGGTGTTGTGCACGTCGACCTCTTTGATCGACAGTGACACCAGAGCGTATGCCTCGTCGATGATCAGGAGTTTGACGGGGACGGACGGCAGCACTCTGGCCTGCTCACCGGCGTTGATGCACGGTTCGATGATTTGTCTGAGGTGGTCCGGGCGTTCCAGCGACTCGCGGGAGTACACGACGCGTTGCGTGACACCGCGGGCCAGCGTGGCCAGTGCGTCGTCGGTGGCACTGGCCACAGGGAAGTAGGGGGGCGACTCGAGCTGCCGGATCTGGTGGCGGGCGCTGGCCCAGGCTTGGCGCATCCTGGGGCCGATGGCGTTGCCAGTGACGATCTCGACGAGGTGGTCGTTGTGGGCCGCGAGCCGCTGGCGCCGGAACGAATCGAAGGCGCCCGCGACCGCGATGCGGGATTTCTCGACCTCGGCCGCACGGCGCCGGGCGAGGACCTCGAGACCGGCCGCCGGAGCCACCGGCGCCACCACGTCCTCGTCCCTCTCGGCGGCACCGGCCAGGCCGGCGTCGACGAGCTCGCCGTACGCCGTGGCCAGGCCCGGGCTGTCCAGACCGGCCGCGGCGGCGATGTCGCTCAGCGGCGCGGGGGCCAGCTCCAGCAGGGTGAGATAAACCCGGGCCGCCGCCTGACCGACGCCCAGGAGCCGCAGTGCATCGCCGAGATTCGCGTTCGTCACGAGCCACATTATCGACGGCCGTGGCCGGCCAGGCGTGGCGGATCTGTGCCAGTGGCACCACTGGGCACCATGCGTGGGCATCGCGGTATAACGTCGCCGAGCCGTCGGCACGTGGCGGCGCGCGACTCCCAGGAAGGCGGACGCAGTGGCGAAAGGCCGCAAGAACGGTTTGTACTCAGGGATCTCCGACGAACTGTCCGCGTTCATGCGGACGGGATGGGCGGACACCGAGAGGCGCGAGCTGACGCTCGAGGAGCAGGCCCCGTACGCGGCCGCGCGCCGGGCCGCGCTCTCCGCGCGCTTCCCGGGTGAACGGCTCGTGATCCCTTCGGGGAACCTCAAAGTCCGGTCGAACGACGACACCTACCCGTTCCGGCCGTACTCGGGCTATGTGCACATGACCGGCGACCAGGCCCGGGACGGTGCCCTTGTCCTCGAACCCCGTGCGGACGGCGGCCACGACGCCTACTGCTACCAACTCCCGCGGGACAGCAGGGACAACAACGAGTTCTGGACCGGTGCCACAGCAGAGCTGTGGATGGGCCGGCGTCGCTCCCTCGCCGAGGCGCAGCGCGTGCTCGGCCTGCCGTGCCGAGACGTCCGCACGGCGGCCGGCGAGCTGGCAGCCGCCTCCGGCACACCGACCCGCATCGTCCGCGGTATCGACCCGTCCCTGGAGGCCGCCGTCGCCACCGAGGCGGAGCGCGACGCGGAGCTGGAAGAAGCCCTCAGCGATCTGCGCGTCGTGAAGGACGAGTGGGAGATCAAGGAGATCCGCTCGGCCGTGGACTCCACGGTGCGCGGATTCACGGACGTCGTCAGTGAGCTGTCGCGGGCGATCGCCTCGTCCGAGCGGTGGATCGAGGGAACCTTCTTCCGCCGCGCCCGCCTTGAGGGCAACGCCGTCGGCTATGGCACGATCTGCGCTGCGGGTGAGCACGCCACGATCATGCACTGGACCGAGAACGACGGACCGGTGCGCCCGGGGGAGCTGCTCCTGCTCGACGCGGGCGTGGAGTCGCGCACCCTGTACACCGCCGACGTCACGCGCACTCTGCCGATCGGCGGCACCTTCACCCCCGTCCAGCGCAGGGTCTACGACGCGGTGTACGAGGCCCAGGAGGCGGGCATGGCGGCCGTCAAGCCGGGCGCCGCGTATCGGGACTTTCATGAGGCGGCCCAGCGTTCCCTGGCGGCGCGGCTGGTCGAGTGGGGTTTCATCGAAGGGCCTGCCGACCGCGCGTACGAGCTGGGCCTCCAGCGCCGTTTCACGATGGCCGGTACCGGTCACATGCTCGGCCTGGACGTCCACGACTGCGCGCAGGCCCGGACTGAGGAGTACGTCGACGGCGTACTGGAGCCGGGCATGGTGCTCACCGTCGAGCCCGGCCTGTACTTCCAGCCGGACGATCTGACCGTGCCTCAGGAGTGGCGCGGCATCGGCGTACGCATCGAGGACGACTTGCTCGTCACCGCCGATGGTCACGAGAATCTGTCGGCGGGCCTGCCGCGGTCTGCGGATGAGGTCGAGGCGTGGATGGCCCGGTTCGCGGGCTGAGCACATCGAGAACCGGGCCAAAGGCAGGGCCGCCGTCCGGCGAGCCTGTCCTCGCGTGAACCCCTCACGCAAGAGCGAGCGGACGAGCCGGCCGGCGGGAAGCGCAGATGGACCCCGCAGGGGGCGGCGCCCGCCGGCGGGCGCGCCACGGGCCGCGCAATGTCCTCGAGCAGATCGGCCCCGAGGACGCCGACGAGTACCGCGAGGCCGGCGCCAGGACCGCCGAGGCCGAGGAGAAGCTCAAGAAGGACATCGGGAAGTCGGCGGCCACCGCGCGCAAGACCAGCCCGGCCGCCTTGGCCTGGCTGGCCAGGTCGGCCGCGATCTGCGGTTTCGTGCGAAAGCCCGGGGCGTTCTCTCCACGGGGGAAGTGATGGGCCGGGGTGTAGGGGCGGGCGTGCACCGGGTAGTAGACGCGCTCGTCCACCCAGTAGGTGGTCACCGTGACCACACCACGGTCGGTCTTCCCGACCGAGCCGAGATACTGCTTGCCCACGTGTGCCGTAGCCGTCCCGTCCTTGCGGTCGCCGGAGTCATCGACTACCAGTACGCGGCCCGGGTGTGGGGGGCCGGGTCAGCCATCAGCAGTTCCAGACGGCGGGCGCTGACCGCTTCCTGGCTCCAGGTCGACTCGGACAGGAAGAACTGCAGCCGCTGCACCGCCGCATGCTGGGCACCGGCCACCGGTTCGGCGCCGGTTAAACAGGTCAGCGTCTTGTTGCGATCGCGGGGCAGCAGCAGTCCCGCCAGGTATTCGCGGCACCCGCGTCGCTGGGCCAGCGTCCCGAAGAGATCGTCGAACCGGGCGGCGTACGCTTCCAGTGGACCGGGTGCGGGCGGACACGGCAGCCCGCTTAGTCATCTCAGGCTCTCCAGGGCGTAGTTGAAGTCTTCGCCACACGGCCTACTCCCGCCCGGACCCGCCGTCAACAAACCACCGCCAGATGGTCAAAACCGGGCGAGCGTGACCATCTCATGGCCCTGGGGGCCGATACCGCCCCCGGCAGAGCGGTCTGCCGCAGCAGATCCCCGACGCCCGTTCCCGCGATCTATAGGCAAACGCAGTTGGTTCGGGTAGCTACTGGTCTTGGACGCGTTCAATCGCCATGGCTTCAATGTGCATGTGCGAGATCGCAACCCGGTCTTCACCGTTTGTCAGGCGAGCAGACGTACGGCCCCGCCCCATTGCTACGGCCCATCGCATCTGTCTTCTCGCCCCTCATGTCCCTCACCGCGAGGAATGTTCATGACTCAAACGATGTCGGCAGCACCGACCACAGCCTCAGCGACGAAGACCGGTGCGTGGTTCGTCACCGTGCTGTTGGCCCTGTTCATGCTGATCAATTATGCAGACAAGGCCGTGCTCGGCCTTGCCGGGAAGAACATCCTGAAGGATCTGGGAATCACGGCTCAGCAGTTCGGTGTCATCCAGAGCGCCTTCTTCTGGCTCTTCTTCGCGGGAGCCATCCTCCTGGGCATGCTTTCCGCCAAGATCGGACTGCGCTGGCTTCTGGCCGTCCTCATGCTCGTCTGGGTCGGCACCATGGTGCCGCTGCTCGGGACCGTCAGCTTCACCGTGCTCATGCTCTGCCGACTCACCCTGGGCTTCGCTGAGGGGCCGGCCTATGCGCTCGCCAACCACGCCGCCTGTTCGCGGTTCCCAGCTGACAAGCGGGGGCTTCCCCTGGGGATCGTCTCGGCCGGGGCCTCCCTCGGCCCGGTCCTCACGGCGCCGGTCCTGACCTGGGTCATCGTCAGGTGGTCGTGGCACGCCGCCTTCGCAGTGCTCGCTGTCGCAGGCATGATCTGGGCGGTCCTGTGGTTGGTGTTCGGCAAGGACACCCCCGCCGAATCGGCTGCTGCGCGGGGCGCGGAGCCCGAGGCCGTCGAGGTCCCGCTCACGGCGCTCATCAAGAGCGGCACGCTCATCGGTGTCGCACTGCTCATGTTCTTCGGGTACTGGTCGACGACCTTGAAGGTCGCCTGGCTTCCGCTCTACCTTTCGGACGGCCTGGGCTACTCCACTCTCGCGACCGGGCGCCTGGTCATGATTCCGTACGCGGTGGCCGCGATCGGGTCCATCTCTGCCGGCGCACTCTCCACCCGTCTCCTCGCCAAGGGCGTGTCCCGCCGAGTGGCGCGCGGATACCTGACGGGCGTACTCGTCCTCGCCTCCGGCATCGCAATGTGCGGCTTCACACTCGTCGGTCGAGGCATGCTGCAGATGGTGCTGATCACCTTGGCGTTCTCACTCAACACCGCCTCCTACGCGGTTGCCGTCACCGCTGTCGCCGACGTCGTGCACCCGCGCAAGCGAGGTACGGTCATGGGCGGCCTGGTCGCGGTGTCGAGCATCGCCGGCGTCATCTCACCCTTGGTCCTCGGGTACTTCGTCGGGCATGCCGCGAACAAGGTCGCCGGATACAGCCAAGGCTTCGCCCTCGTGGGTGTGCTCATCGCCGTCGGCAGCGTCTTCGCGACCTTCATGGTCCACCCGGAACGCGACCTCGCCAAGCTTCGTGCCCGAGTCCAGGACAGCGCCCGAGTTCAGGAGTGTGCCCGATGACCAAGCCGCTGGATGGTGTCCGCGTCATCGACTTCGGTCAGTTCATCGCAGCGCCCGCTGCCGCGCAACTCCTCGGTGACATGGGCGCGGACGTGATCAAGATCGAGCCCGTCCATGGCGAAGCGGCCCGAGTGATCGGCGTGCCCGGCCAGGCCATGCTCAACGCCTACAGTCGGAACAAGCGGGGCATTGCGCTGGACCTGAAGGATCCCCGCGGCCGACGGATCGCGCAGGAACTGATCGCCGACGCCGACATCGTGGTCCAGAACCTCCGACCTGGGGCGATGGAGTCCCTGGGCTTGGGTGCCAAGGCGGTGCGCTCCAGACATCCGGGGATCATCTACGCCACGGTCAGCGGTTTCGGCCTGCACGGGCCCTCGAGGCTCCGGGCAGGTCTGGACATCGCGGCACAGGCCGAGAGCGGCATCATGTGGGTGACCGGTGAGCCGGACCGGGAGCCCCAGAAGGTCGGCTTCCAGGTCGTCGACTCGGCCACCGCCTACGTCTGCGCCCAGGCCGTCCTCGGCGCCTACATCCGGCGTCTTCGCACCGGTGAGGGCGACGAGGTCGAGGTCTCCCTCCTCGAGGTCGCCGTCCACCTGCAGGCTCCCAACTGGGGTACCTACCTGCTGACCGGCAAAGAACCTGTCCGTACCGGAAACGGCCAGCCGGCCCTCGCCCCAGCGGCTGACGTCATGCCGACCAGTGATGGCGCCCTGGTCGTCTCCGCCTATTCGGACGCCCACTTCGAGCGTCTTTGCCGGTTGCTGGGACGACCGGAACTGGCCGTGGACGAGCGCTTCGCAACGAACAGCGCGCGCGTCCACAACCGCCCCGAGATGCTCGGCGAGCTCCGCTCCGAGTTCGCGACGATGACCGCAGAGGAGGCCATGAGCCTGCTGGCGGACAATGGCGTCGTGGCCGGCCGGATCAACACGTACGGCCAGGCCATGGCGAGCCCGGACGTCCAGGCGTCCGGAATCTTCATCGACGTGACTGACGCGGCGGGCCACGGGACGACCACACTCGGTTCGCCGTGGCACCTCGGCAGCATCCCCGAACTGCCGGGGAACGGAGCCCCCGAGCTCGGCGGGCACACCGCTGAAGTGCTCACCGAGCTGGGCTACGACCTTGCCGCCATCCGCGAGCTCGAATCCGCGGGAGTCGTCCGCTCGTCCGGCGTCGACCGGACCCAAGCAGGCATGGCGTCCCACCGCTGAGAACCCACCGCACCGATCCGCCATTCCAAGGAGTACCGCATGGAACGAAACCTGTTCGATCCAGAGCACGACGCATTCCGTGCCACCGTCCGCCAGTTCATGACCAAGGAGGTGGCGCCCAACATGCCGGAGTGGGAAGCGGCAGGAATGGTTCCCCGCGAGCTCTTCAAGAAGACCGCCCAGATCGGTATCAACGGCATGCAAGTACCCGAGGCTTTCGGCGGCGCCGGCGTCGAAAGCTTCTTGTTCAACGTCATTGTGTTCGAGGAGATCGGCTACGCCGCCGCGTCGCTCGGTGGTCTGCAGGTGCATCTCAACACTGTCCTGCCGTACTTCCTGGAGTACGCCAACGACGAACAGAAGTCGCGCTGGTTCCCCGGGTTCGCTGACGGAGACCTCATCGCGTCCATCGCCATGACCGAACCCGGAACGGGGTCGGACCTGGCCGGGATCACCACCACCGCCGTGCGCGACGGGGATGACTACATCCTGAACGGAGCCAAGACGTTCATCACGGGCGGGATCAACGCGGACCTCGTCATCGTGGTCGCGCGAACCTCGCGTGACGTCGAGAACCGGCGTCACGGGCTCTCACTCCTGGTTGTCGAGTCCGGCATGGAAGGCTTCGTCCGCGGACGCAACCTCGAGAAGCTCGGCCTCAAGTCCTCGGACACGGCGGAGTTGCTCTTCGACGACGTCCGGGTGCCCGCCCGTAACCTGCTGGGAGCGGAAGGCGACGCCTTCGCCATGCTCACCAGCAATCTGGCCCAGGAACGGCTCTCCATCTCGATCACCGCACAGGCGACCGCGACAGCGGCACTGCACCTGGCGATCGACTACGTCCGGGAGCGCAAGGTCTTCGGACGGAGCCTCGCGGACTTCCAGAACACCAAGTTCGTGCTGGCGGACTGCGCCACCGAGCTGGAGGCCTCCCAGGCGCTGATCGACCGGGCCATCGTCGGACTGGACGCCGGCACCCTGACTCCGGCCGACGCGGCCAAGGTGAAATTGTTCGCGACCGAGACACAGGCCCGTGTCGTCGACCGTTGCCTGCAGTTGCACGGAGGCTACGGCTACATGCGCGAGTACCCGATCTCGCGACTGTACGCGGACGCCCGCGTCACTCGGATCTTCGGCGGCACCAGCGAAGTGATGAAGAGCGTGATCTCCAAGTCCCTGTCCCTCTGAGTCCGGCACCACGACGAGGCTTCGCCGGCCTGGTGGAAGCACCTCCCGGAAAGCCGCTTGTCGCAGCCGTAGAAGGCGCGGCCGTCGCCGGCGGGTTCGAGATCGTACTGGCAGCCGACCTCGTCGTCGCCTCGACCACGGCCACGTTCGGCCTGCCCGAGGTCAAGCGAGGGCTCGTCGCCGCTGCCGGCGGACTCAGCCGTCTGCCCGAGTGGGTACCGCGGGCGGTCGCGCTGGAAATGGTACTGACCGGCAACGTGCTGGAAGCCTCGGAGCTGCACCGGTTCGGGATGATCAACCGCCTGGTGCAACCCGGCCAGGCCCGCGATGCCGCAGTCGGGCTGGCCCAGCAGATCGCCGCGAACGGCCCGCTCGCGGTCAGGGCCGGCAAGCGGATCATCACCGAGTCACCCGGCTGGACGCCGTCGGAGAAGTTCGAACGAACCCGTCAGATCGCCATGCCGGTAATCCAGTCGAACGACGCCCGCGAGGGGGCCGCTGCGTTCGCCGACCGTAGGACTCCCACGTGGAGTTCGAACTGAACCTCGCGATCAGAAACCCCAGAGGAGGGAACAACCATGCGTGACGCCGTCATCGTCGAAGCGGTTCGCAGCCCGGTCGGGCGGAGGTCGGGGGGACTCGGGGAAATGCACCCGGCCGACCTCTCAGCCGCTCTGCTGAACGCGCTGTCCGAGCGGTCCGGGATCGACCCGGCCATCGTCGAGGACGTCATATGGGGGTGTGTCGCCCAGGTCGGCGAACAGGCGGGCAACATCGCCCGCAACGCGGTCCTGACGGCCGGCTGGCCCGAGAGCGTCCCCGGCACGACCATCGACCGCCAGTGCGGCTCGAGTCAGCAGGCGATTCACTTCGCTGCCGCATCGGTCATCTCGGGCCAGTGTGAGGTAGCCGTCGCCGGAGGCGTGGAGAGCATGTCCCGGATTCCGATGGGATCGGCGCGACGGGCCGGTCCGGGTGTGCCGTCCAGCAGTCGGTTGCTGCGCCGTTACGACGGTGTCGAGTTCAGCCAGGGTGTCGGTGCCGAGATCCTGGCCGAGCGGTACGACCTGAGCCGGATCTGGCTCGATCAGTACAGTCTCGAATCGCACCAGCGGGCCGCCACGGCCGTCGACCAAGGCCGTTTCACCAAGGAGATCGCCTCGATCGAGACGCCGGACGGATCGGTGGTCTCGATCGACGAGGGGATCCGACGCGACTCGGGCATGGAGAAGCTCGGCGCCCTGAAGCCGGCATTCGATGCCAACGGTCGCATCACGGCGGGGAACTCGTCGCAGATCTCCGATGGCGCCGCCGCGGTGCTGGTCACGACGAGCGAGCGGGCACGGAGCCTCGGACTGACCCCACTGGCCCGGATCCACACCGCCACGGTCGTCGCGGACGACCCCGTCACGATGCTGGCGGGACCCATACCGGCGACTGCCAAGGCGTTGGGGCTGGCCGGCCTCGGCCTGGACGACATCGGAGCCTTCGAGGTCAATGAAGCTTTCGCCAGCGTCGTCGGAGCCTGGCTGAAGGAGACCGGGGCTCGGCGGGAGCTCGTGAACCCGAACGGCGGAGCCATCGCGCTCGGTCACCCCTTGGGCGGTTCGGGAGCGCGGCTGGCGACGACGTTGCTCCACCACATGCAGGCAGCAGATATTCGATACGGGCTCCAGACGATGTGCGAGGCCGGAGGAATGGCCAACGCCACGATCTTCGAGAACCTCGCCCCTGGCGCGAAGTACTAGTGCCCCAACAGGCAACGTTCGCCCCGTCGCGACGCCCGGCACGCACTCTCGCCGCACCGCCCGAAAGCCCAAGTACGCCCAGTACGAGGACTTCCGGTCGGCACACCGAGAGCACGCACCGGACGCCGCTCCTCAACGGGCAAACGCTGCCTGCCGGGGCACTAGAGGGACACGGCATCTTCGGACCGAGGAGAACCTGGTCCCTGGGTCGCCCGCACTCGCTGGTCAGCCTGGCCAAGGAGCGGGCCGGTGCCGAGCCGAGGGCCATGGACACCAGGCCGGTCCCCTCGGGCTCGCCTTGAAGCGGGCCGGTCGGCTCTCGATGAGCTGGACCTGGAGGACGACGACTTGCGCGGCACGGATGTACTGGGTACGTCGCTGGTTCTGGCGAAGGCCATCGAGCACACGGGTTACGACCTGGTGGTGTGCGGTATGGCGTCGACGGACGGTGCGATGGGTGTGCTGCCGGCAATCCTGAGCGAGCGGTTGGGCGTGCCGCAGATGACGCTGCTGTCCGAACTGACCGTCGCGGGCGGCGTGGTCACTGGCCGCCGGGACGGCGACTCCGCCAGCCTGCAGCTGCAGGCCCCCCTGCAGGCAGTGGTCTCGGTGACCGACCAGTCCGGTGAGGCGCGGCACCCGTCGTTCAAGGGGATCACGGCGGCGAAGAAGAAGCCAGTGGAGTCCTTGGACAAGGAGGACCAGCAAGGCCCACGCCGTTGCCGCACCGGCGTTGTTCATCCTCCGGCTTCATCCGAGCCGACCGCGGTGGCGTGCATCGACACTCACCGTCCGTCCACATCCGCGTCGACACGCCTGAGCCGGAATAATACTCTTCGCGCATGGATCTGCGTCAGATGGAGTACTTCCTCGCAGTTGTCGACCACGGGGGTGTCAACAAGGCCGCGGCGACTTTGCGGGTGGCGCAACCCTCCTTGTCGCAGGCCGTTCGCAAGCTCGAAAAAGACCTTGGTGTCCAGTTGTTCCATCGGGTCGGCAGGAGGCTCGTCCTGGCTCCGGCGGGGGAGGCGCTCGTCGGCCCAGCCCGCATGATTCTCCGCGAGGTCGATGCCGCGCAAAATGCGGTCCGGGATGTGAGTGAGGTACGCACCGGTCGTATCGACATCGCTTCCATGTCTGACCTGTCCACGGATCCGCTCTCTGTCTGGGTGGCCAAGTTTCGAGCACTGCATCCGGATATCAGGTTCCGGATCGAGGAACGCGATGATCCGGCCGACGTCATTGCTCTGGTCAAGTCTGGGGCCTGTGAGCTGGGAATTCTCTCTGCACCCGGGTCCGGCTCCGACCTGGTGGCAGAGGACTTGGTGGACCAGCGACTCGTACTCGTCAGCCCCCCGGGCACCGAGCGTCAGTGGCCGGCCCGCGTACCGGTCAGCGCCTTGTCCGGTGTTCCCTTGGTGCTGGGAGGGCATGGCACCGTGATGAGGGACTACATCGAGGAAACGCTCCGGAGCCATGGCGTGGAACCACGCATCGTCGTGGAGGTCCGGCAACGCGGTGCCGTGTTGCCGATCGTTCTGGCCGGCGGCGCCGTCGCCATCGTCCCCCTCCGTGTGGCGTTGGATGCCCGACACCGAGGTGGCGTGCTGAGAGAGCTCACCCCCGGGCTGTCGATGGGGATCGGAGCGGTCCGACGGCCTGCCAAGTTGACCGAAGCGACATCGCAGTTCCTGGCAATCTCGAAGCGGTCGCTGAACGACTGGGTTCGAGCCCTCGAACGACGCATGGCCGACGGTGACTCACTCATCGATGCCGCCGCGGGAACGGCGGACGAGACAGATCGACGAGTACGCCAGGCCAATCTCGACGCTGAGCAGCCGTTGTCAGGGCACAGGTAGACCCGTTTCGTGAAGCTGAGATCCGTGTGACGGGCCCAGACGGCCACCACCGAGTCGAGGTGCCACGTTCACCTTCATCTTGCCCCAGCGGCAGGCCGGCGGGAGCGCCGCGTGCTGACACCCCAGTCGTGGAACCAACCCGACCTCGCTCGCGCCCGACCGGAGCTCTCACTCACGACCCGCAGCAACGCCTCGACTTGATCATCGTCGTTGGCGGCAGCGCAATCAGCAACTCGACCAACGATACGATCGGATGCCGTCCACATCACTGCCGGCAGACGGCGGACTCGCACGAGGCCCGGTACTGTATCGTCCGCGCGGTCGGTGTTGATGTTGGCCGACGACACCGAGCGAGGAGGAGGGCCGCGGCTTGGCACGCAAACGGACGGAGGACCTGCCTGACCTGTCCGGGCTGCTTCTGCCCCGCGACCAACGGATGGCGGCTGTGGAGCAGTCGGTCCTCAGGCATCGCTCCAGCACGCAGGTGGCGGTCTCCCTGCCCGAGCAGATCGCTGCCCGGCTGGCCTGTGCCATCACCTTCGACCTCGTGCATGCCGGTCAGCGCCTGCTCGAGCAGGACATCTGTGAGGTTCTCGGCGTCAGCCGGGCGCCGGTCCGTGAGGCGCTGCGCATCCTTGAGCGAGATCGGCTCATCGAGTTCCAGGCACGGCGGGGCGCGCTCGTCACCGCGCCGACAGTGGACGAGCTGCGCAACGTCTTCGACGTTCGGATCGCGTTGTACGGGATGCTCCTTCGGGAGGAGATGTCTCGTAATCCCAAGCGGCTGGCCGCAGTCCTGGATGCCCACATGCCTGCCGTCGAGAGGTCGGTCACCGAGTCCACCGATGCTTATGCGACGGCGACATTCCTGCTGAACTCGGCGATCTCGGCTGCGGCGAGCAACCGGACCCTCGCGGACCTGCTGCAGTCCGTCTCCATCCAAACACTCCGATATGTGCGTTTGGGATTGGCGCACCACCCGGAGAACATCCCACGGTCGCTCGAGAGCTGGCACGCCCTTCGCGACGCGGTGGCGGCGGGCGAGGTCGCCCCCGTGGTCCGGATCGCGGAGGACCGCATCGAGCGAGTCCGTGATGCGGCCCTGGAAGCCCTCGAAGCCCCCCGCACATCGGACTGAACCGGGTTCCGGCCCATGGGGTTGACAGCAAACACACCCTCCTTATTCTTGTCGACATCAATCTCTAAGCGAGGTTGAGTCCGTCCTTGTCGACGTCGATCTCGGAGGATGCCATGGCCCTTAAGATCACACCGCTCACCGGGTCGATCGGTGCGTCGGTCGAAGGGGTTCGCCTGATGGAGGACCTTGACGACGCAACGCTCACTGTGCTTCGGGACGCGTTCCTGGAGTACTGCATGCTCGTCTTCCGAGGGCAGCACCTCGAGCCGCCGGCGCACGCGAAGTTCGCCCGCTGCTGGGGGGAGCCGGTCGTGACGGCCATGCTCAACCAGCTCCCGGACGCTCCGGGGGTCGTCCAAATCACCGATGTCAAGAAGGAGACCACAGCCACCGAGGCGTGGCACTACGACGCGGCCTTCGAGGCGGTCCCGCCAAAGATCTCGATCCTCTCGGCCGTCACCATTCCGGTGGGTGGCGACACCCTGTGGTCGAACCAGTACCTCGCTTTCGAGCGGCTCTCACCCGATCTGCGGCGCGTTCTCGAGACCCTGCGAGTGCGCTTCCGCGGCGTTCGACTCGGCCGCATGCTGGGCGTTCCCGAGGCCGAGCAGCCCCAGGCGGTTCACCCCCTCGTCCGCACGCACCCGGAGACCGGGCGCAAGGCCCTCTACGTCGGTCATCTCGAGAACAGCTGTATCGAGGGCTGGACCAAGGAGGAGAGCGACCCGCTCATGAACTTCCTGTACACCCAGTCCGTCACCCCGGACAACGTGTACCGGCACATGTGGCAGCCCGGTGACGTCGTGATGTGGGACAACCGCTGCACGATGCACTACGCCGTCCACGACTACGGCGACCAGCCGCGGGCCCTCAACCGGATCACGCTCCACGGCGAGGCCCCGGTCTGAGCCACCGGGCATTGTGCTTCTCATGATGCGTTCCTCGAGACGGAGACTGCCATGACCTCCATCAACACCAAGGCGCCCGATCCCACACGGGTAGTCGGAGCCGCCGAAGGGCAAGGTTCCCCGTCCGCTCCTCGTAGGCGAGGACGGCTCAAGGTGCGCGTATGGCAGGTCATCCTGCTGCTCACCTGGCTCGGCCTGTGGCAATGGACCACCAGCGCGGGGGTCCTGGACCCCGTTCTCTCGAAGACCCCCGGGCAGTCCTGGCACTACGTCGTGACCGCCGCACAGTCCGGGGAGCTGTGGTCCAACACCAAGTCGACGATGACCGCGGTCCTTCTGGCCTGGGTCATGGCGGGTATCGCCGGCGTCATCGCCGGGCTCGCGTTGGGCCTTCTGCCCACCGGCGAGCGGATCCTTACGCCCTACTTGGAGGCCATGAACTCCATGCCGCGCATTGCGCTGGCGCCGCTGTTCATCGTGGCGTTCGGAATTGGGCTGTGGGCTAAGGTCGCCCTTGCCTCGACCCTCGTCTTCTTCATCGTCCTGTCGGGGGCGCGAGCAGGGGTGCGGTCCGCCGACGCGGAATGGCTCCGGTTGTCGGCCGTCCTCGGAGCGAACAACTTCCAGCTGTTCACGAAGATCTTCTTGCCCGTCGCGACACCGGCCATCTTCGCGGCCCTGCGTCTCGGCCTCATCTACTCACTGCTCGGTGTCGTGGGATCCGAGCTCATCTCCGCCAAGGACGGTCTTGGCCAGCTGATCGCGAACTACTCCAACATATTCCAGATGGAAGCCGTGTACGCGATTCTCATCCTGCTGGCCTTGATCGCCGTCATTCTCAATCAATTCATGGGCGCCATCGAGGCACGACTGCTCAGTTGGCAGCCCCCGGAAGAGCGGTGAGTGCCATGACAGCCCGATCTCACATGTCCGAGACGAGCACCGCCACGACTGAGACACCGTCTCACGAGAGCGGCGAGCGCCGAACCGACGCCGTGACGTTCGACAACGTGACCGTCACCTTCGCCTCCAGCAGCGGTGGATCCCGGACGATCCTCAAAGAACTCAACCTCACGATACCCGCCGGGCAGTTCCTCGCCGTCGTCGGCCGGAGCGGTTGCGGCAAGACGACCATGCTCAACATGGCAGCCGGTCTCGTCGAGGCGGCCGACGGCCGGGTGACGGTCCTCGGGGCCACCGCCAAGGCCGCCCGCAAGCGGATGGGGTTCATGCTTGCTCGCGATGCCCTGCTCCCTTGGCGCACCGCATCGGGCAACGTGCAGTACGGCCTTGAGCTGCGCGGGTTGAAGCCCCCGGCCAAACGCAAGGAGATCGCTTCCCGCTGGCTCTCGGCCGTCCACCTCGCGGAACATGAGAAGCAATATCCCTGGCAGCTTTCGCAGGGGATGCGGCAGCGGGTCGCGCTGGCCCGAACCTGGGCCCTCGACCCCGAGCTGCTCCTCATGGACGAGCCCTTTGCCGCTCTTGACGTCAACACACGGCGGTCGGTCCAGAACGAGTTCCTCAACCTGTGGCAGCGGGAGAAGCACCGTACGGTCATGTTCGTCACGCACGATCTCGGCGAGGCCGTCGCACTCGCTGATCGCGTCGTGCTCATGGGGGAGGGCGGCGTCCTCGACGACGTCATGGTCGACATGGAACGCCCCCGAGACCTGACGCACATCACGACGGACTCCACCTATCAGGACATCCTCGAGCGGCTCCGTGCCCACCTTCGCCGGTGAACACCGTGCGGCGCACTCGGCCGGTCCATCTTCCATTTCCCCCATCCACAGCACACCGCACAGTAAACGCAGAGGAGGCCCAGGGTGAACAAGGTCAGCAGACCGGCTGTCGCCGGGCTCGGTTTCGCACTCACCTTGTTGACCGCCTGCTCCGGTTGCGGCCAGGGCACCTCCGGTGACCACGGTGCGGCCAACGGTACGAAGATCGTCCTCGGCAGCATGGCGCACAACTCCATCCCCTTCCCCGCGACCATCGCCGTGGAGCAGGGCTTCTTCAAGAAGGAGGGGCTGGATGTCCAGGTCTTGATGGCGAAGTCCGGCCCTGAGCTCGCGGCGCAGCTCATCGGCGGCTCGACGCAGATCGCGGCCGTGAGCCCGGACAACATCATCCCGGCCGTCAAGCAGGGGCAGTCGATCACTTTGCTGCCGCCCTACGGCAAGATGGACATGCTCTTCTTCGCTGCGAAGTCCAGCAACATCACGGGCATGAAGCAGCTGGTCGGGAAGCGGATCGGCGTCGTCGCACGCGGGGCCGCGAACGAAAAGTACGCACGGGTGAGCCTCAAGGCAGCGGGTGTGAACCCCGACTCCGTCACCTTCGTGGCGGTGGGCGGGGCTGTGACGCAGGAGCCCGCCCTGAGGAACGGCAAGGTCGATGCCGTCGTCGGATCGACGTCCAGTTATCTCACCCTGTCTTCGCACGGGCTCGACCTCGTGCCGTTCTCGGACGCTCTCGCCGGCGACGCCGGTGAACTCAGCCGGCATGGCCTTCAGGTCCTCTGGGCGACCAGGAAGGAGTACAAGGCCAAGAACCCCGACACCGTCGACAAGTTCTGCAAGGCGCTCGACTCCGCGGTGAAATGGATCAACGATGACGCGAACAAGGACGCCGGTGTGAAGTCGCTGGAGACGTTGCTCGGGATCAAGGCGGATGCTGCCGGCCAACTCTGGGACAAGGTCCACAAGTCGTTCGTCACGTCCACTGACGCCGCCGCCTGGAAGACGAACGTGAACTTCTCCGTCGGGTCGCCGGACGCCGTGCCGTTCAGCGTGGTCGACAACAACTGCGGACAGTAGGAACCGGCGCGAACCCCCTCTTCGCCGAGCCGTGCAGGGTCCTGCCCCGACCGACGCCATCAGGGACACATGAATGGCGGTCGGGGCAGGGCCTTTGTTGTGCGGCTGTTCCGGCGCCGGTCCGGGACTGCGCCTGCCTGACGCCCTGCCATGTGTACGGCCTCGCAGAGATGAAGCCGCCACCGGACGACCCGCTGCCGACCACTTCGGCCGTGCTGCAGTTGACGTTGGTAGCGGCTTCGGTGGGGACCGTGACGGACCCCGTCAGCGCTTCGTGAGATGGTCTCGGTACTGCTCCCGCAAGGGCGCCTTCAGGATCTTGCCCGTAGCGCCCACGGGCAGGGTGTCGACGAAGACCGCATCGTCGGGGACGCACCATTTGGCGATCTTCCCGGTGAATGACCCGAGGAGCTCCTTCGCCGTCAGCGTGGAGCCCGGTCGCCGGACGGCCACGAGGATCGGGCGCTCATCCCACTTCGCGTGCTTGACGCCGATGCAGGCAGCCGCCTCGATCTCGGGGTGGTCCACGGCGAGGTTCTCGAGCTCGATGGAACTGATCCACTCGCCGCCGGACTTGATCAGGTCCTTGCTCCGGTCCGTGATCTGCATGAACCCTTCAGCATCTATCGTCGCGACGTCGCCGGTCGGGAACCAGCCGTCGACGAGGGGGCTCGGGCGGCCCGGGGGGTAGTACCCGTTGACGACCCAGTGCCCGCGCACCATGAGGTGGCCCGGGGTCCGGCCATCCCACGGCAGTTCGGTGCCTTCATCATCAATGATCTTCATGTCGATGCCGAACAGGGCGCGGCCCTGCTTCGCCAGCACGGCCTCCTGGGCCTCGTGGTCGAGACCCTCGTGACAGAGCTTGAGGACGGACGCGGCGCCCAAGGGGCTCGTCTCCGTCATGCCCCAGCCGTGAATGACCTGGACCCCGTGGACCTCTCGCAGCTCACGGAGCATCCAGGCGGGGCAGGCGGCGCCTCCGATGACGGCCCGCCGGAGGCTGTTCAGAGTGATGCCGCGGGCGCGGGCGTAGTCCAGTTGCCCCTGCCAGACCGTGGGGACGCTCGCGGAGATCGTGACACCCTCGGCCTCCTCGAGAGCGGTGAGCGCCGCGCCGCTCAGGTCCTTGCCGGGCAGAACGAGTTTCGTCCCGGTGAGGCACGCGGCATACGGGATGCCCCACGCGTTGACGTGGAACATGGGCACGACGGGCATGACGACGTCGCGTGCCGAGAGCCCCATCGAGTCGGGGAGGGCGACGCCGTACGAGTGCAGCACGGTCGACCGGTGCGAGTACAGCGCCCCCTTCGGGTGGCCGGTCGTGCCGCTCGTGTAGCACAGGGAGGCGGCCTGCTTCTCGTCGAGCGAGGGCCAGGTGTACACACCGTCCTGCGCCTCCACGAGATCCTCGTACGCGGCGACCTCCATGTCGTCGTCGGCGGGCCACGCGGCGGCCAGATGCTCGGCGTCGCTCAGGAGGACGAACTTCCGGACGGACGGCACACGCGGGGCGATCTCTCGGATGAGGTCGACGAAGGAGAGGTCGAAGAAGAGCACGGAATCGTCGGCGTTGTTGATGATCCAGACGAGCTGGTCCGGGTGCAGGCGCGGGTTGAGCGTGTGCAGGACCGACCCGGCACCGGAGACGCCGTAGTACAGCTCCACGTGGCGGTAGCCGTTCCATGCGAGGGTGGCGACGCGGTCATCGGGCCCGACGCCCAGACCCTGGACGGCCTGGGCCACCTGCCGGCTGCGGTGCGCCATGTCGCGGAAGGTGTACCGGTGCACGTCACCCTCGCATCGGACCGAAACGACCTCGGTGTTCGGGTGGTGGCGTTCGGCGTGCGTGAGGATGGAGGAGACGAGGAGCTGCTGGTGCATCATCAGGCCGTTCACCGGGCCTCCTGAGGTGAGTCGACGGAGTGGGTGGAGCCCAGGGCTTCGATGGCTCGCAGCCGCATCGCGGCGAGCAGGTCCAGCGCACGGCGTCCGGCGGCGGATCCGCCGGGAACGTCACCGCGGACGTGGAGGGGACGCAGGTCCTCGATCTCCTGGAGGGCGCTGACGAGGGCGGGCTCGGCGACCGCGTACTTGCGGACCGTGTTGACGACGAGCATCGAGCAGTGGACGACGTCCTCGTCCTCGCCGGCGACGCCGTCCGCGTGCAGGGCGGCGTTGAGCCAGTGGGTACCGGCGAGCATCGCGGCCTCGATGGCCATCTCGTGGTCGTCCGGGCCGATACGGGGGAGCGAGCGTCCTATGTTCGAGGCGAGCTCGACGTGACGTTCGATGTTCATGCAGCTCCCCCCAGGCGTTGGGCCACCACCGTGGTCACGACCGCGAAGGCGTCGTCGCATTCGGCCACGACGGCGGCATCGGGCCGGCGGTGCCCGCGCAGGCACGGGTCGCGGAACGCCTCGATGCGGTGGATGGCGTGCTCCAGGCGGACGATGTCCTCGGGCTTGTCACCGTTCACAGGGGGCCAGCCGACATGGCTGACGTCTCCGAGCTCACGCAGCTCGCGGTGCCATGAGCCGTCGGCGTCCGGGACCACGTACATTCCCGGAATCGTCGAGAAGGTGGTCGCGGCGACCGTGAGCCCGGCGTCGTGGGCGCCGGCGTTGTAGGCGTTGGTGCACGCCGTCAGGGTCGTCCAGTACCACAACTCGAAGTCCTCGAACGGGTCGAGGCGGTGACGCAGGACCGAGAGGCGGTCGAACTTCTCGCGGTGGGCGGCGATGTTCATCGGTCACCGGCCGAGGGAGCCATGAGCAGCGCGATCTTGCCGATGTGTCCGCTCTTCCTCATGTGGTCGTATGCCGAGCCGATGTCCTCCATGGAGAACGTGCGGTCGACGACCGGGACGATGACCCGGCGCTCCCACAGGTCGAGCAGGTCGCGCTCGGCCGCCTGGATGCAGTCCAGCCGCTCCTCCTCGGTACGCGTCTGGAATGTGACGCCGATGAGGCTCAGCCGCTTGCGCCACAGCTTGGTCAGGTCGATCTCGGCCCGGTCCGAGCCCATCCGGCCCACCTGCACGAGGCGGCCCTTGACGGCCAGCGACGTCAGGTTGTCGTCGAACACCGTGCCCCCGATGGAGTCGACGATGACATCGACGCCCTGGTTGTCGGTGATGTCCATGACGGCGGACACCTGATTCTGCGAGGACACGTCGACGACGTGATGGGCCCCTTGGTCGAGCAGGGCCTGGACCTTGGACGCCGAGGTCGTCGTCGCGATGACCGTGCCGGCGCCGAGCGCGCGCGCGATCTGGATGGCCGCGAGTCCGATGCCACCCGTCGCGGCATTGACGAGGACGACCTCGCCGGGCGCCATGCGGCCGTTGGTGATGAGCGCGTCGTGAGCCGTCATATAGACATTGAGGAAGGACCCGGCCTCCGACCAGGTGCTGCTCTCGGGCTTGCGGACCAGTGCGCCCGCGGAGACCACGGCGAGCTCGGCCTGGGTGCCGGTGCCGTGCGCGACGACGGCGTCACCGGGCTGCCAACCCGTGACGCCCCCACCCAGGGTGTCGATCTCCCCGGCCAGCTCGACGCCGATGGGCACCGGGTCGCCGTCCTTGACCCGGGCGGCCTGAAGAAGCTCTCCGCGGTTGAGGCTCGAAGCCCGGACGCGGACGAGAACCTGGCCGGGACCGGGGGTCGGCGCGGGCAGGTCGACGACGACCGGGACGCCGCCGTCGGGGGTGGGACGGATCCGTACAGCACGCATTGACAAGCCTTTCTTTTAATTAGTGTCGACATTAACATCGGATGTGGTTACCCTGCCAGAGCGACAGCGCGACCGAGGGAACGTACACCTTCGCCTGACCTGGAGAAAGGCAACACGTTATGACCCGCACCCCCGCCGAGCGGCTCGACGGCCTTCGCGGCCGGATCATCGACTTCCGCCTCCGCCCGCCGACCGGCCCCTACCGCCTCTTCTTCACCCCGACCGTCGTCGGCGCCGTGAACCGGGTCCTGGGTGGCCCGGTGCCGCGGTCGTACACGATCAGCACGGACCCCTTCCCGAACTCGGAGGACCGCGCTCTCGAGGCGATGATCGCGGAGATGGACTCGGTCGGCGTCCGTCTCGGCATCATGAACGGCCGGCACTCGGTGAACCGCCCGGTCCCGGTGCACATCGAGGACCCCGACCTCGCCGAGCTGAGTCAGCGCAGCGACGGCCGCGTCCTCGGCCTCGCGGGGATCGACTTCGACAAGCCCATGGACGACATCATCGCCGGACTGGACACGGCGGTGAAGGAGTTGGGCCTCGTCGGTGTCTGCCTCGAGCCGGGCCTCGCCCGCACCCCGATGTACGCGGACGACGAGAAGCTGTTCCCGCTCTACGAGAAGATCGCCGACCTGGGCGTCCCGCTCCTGTTCATGACCGGCCCCCTCGCCGGCCCCGACATCAGCCACACCGACCCCGTCCGCTTCGACCGGGTGGCCCGCCGCCATCCCGGGATGCCGGTCATCCTCGGTCACGGCTGCTACCCGTACGTCAACGAGGCGATCGCCCTTGCCTTCAAGAGCGAGGTCACGGGGATGCACAACGTCTTCGTCTCGCCCGATGTCTACATCTTCGCTCCGGGCGGGCAGGCCTACGCCGACGGCGTCAACTGGCTGCCGAACCGCTTCATCTACGCGTCGGCCTACTCCTTCTGCGGTATCGAGGAGGGTGTCCTGAAGACGTGCGAACTCGACCTGGACGACGCGGCGCTGCGCGCCTACATGTACGGTAACGCCGAGCGGCTGCTCAAGAAGGCGGGCGTGTGATGGGTGAAGGCTCCCTCCGCGTCGCGATGCGTGACCACCCCCAGGGGCAGGTCACCGAGGGCGACTTCCTCATCGAGGAGACGGCGCGTCCCGTGCCTGGCCCCGGCCAGGCACTCGTCCGGGTCCGCTATCTGTCCCTCGACCCGTACATGCGGCCGATGATGAACCCGGTCCGGTCCTACGTCGAGCCGCTCAAGCCTGGTCAGACGATGCCCGGCGCGACGGTCGGCGAGGTCGTCGAGAGCAACGAGGATGCGCTTCCGGTGGGCACCCACGTGGCGTGCATGCTCGGCTGGCAGGAGTACGGCCTGGTCACGAAGGAGACCGCGCGGATCGTCGACGCCGACGCGGCGGACATCTCGCTCGCTCTGCACGTTCTCGGCATGACCGGGGCCACGGCGCACTACGGCCTGCTGCGCCTGGGCGATCCCGAGCCCGGCGAGACTGTCGTTGTCACGGCGGCGTCGGGCGCGGTCGGCGGCATCGTCGGCCAGCTCGCCAAGATCAGGGGATGCAGGGTCATCGGCATCGCCGGCGGCCCGGAGAAGTGCCGGTACGTCAAGGAGGAACTCGGCTTCGACGAGTGCCTCGACCATCGCGCCGATGACTTCGAGCAGCGGCTCTCCGAGCTCACCCCCGACTGGGTCGACATCCTCTTCGAGAACGTCGGCGGTCCCATCCTCGACGCGATTCTGCCGCGCATGAACGACCACGGCCGAATCGTCCTGTGCGGCAACATCAGCGACTACGACCGCGACGAGCCGTACGGCCTCAAGGGTCTCAGCCACCTGCTGCTCCACCGTGTCAACGTCTACTCCTTCGTCATCGCCGACCACCGCGAGTACTGGCCCCAGGCCATCGCCGAGCTGGCAGGCTGGGTCAAGGACGGGCGCATCCGGTTCCGTGAGGACATCGCCCAGGGCGGCCTGGAGGGTGCGCCGGCGGCGTTCATCAATATGCTCACCGGTCGCAACTTCGGCAAGCAGCTCCTGGAGGTCGCACCGGCTTCCGTGGACCATCCGGCCGGCAACTGACCTAGCGCAGAACGGTCGTCACAGGATTTTGACGGCCGCTCGGCGATGGCCGGGGCCTCGACTTCGGGCGGGTGCGTCGGAGGGCCGGCGACGGTCCGGCCGGGACTGGACCGGTCTCGGTGCTGGTGTCATCGAGGCCGGCCCCTCCTGGTTGCGGCAAGGCCTGCAACTCGCGGCCCAGGCCGAGAGCGGGCTCATGGGACATCACTGGCGCGACGGACGGTCAACGCCCAGTAGAAGAGTGTCCGATCGCCATACTCACGCACACCCTGCCGTAATGCTCGCCCCTCACTCGCACAGGGCTCGCGACAGTCGAAGAAATTTAAACGTAGACATTAATCAAGTGGGGAGTGTCATGCCAGAGGCCGTCATCGTTTCCGCCACCCGCTCACCGATAGGGCGAGCCGTCAAGGGCTCGCTCAAGGACATCCGCCCCGACGACCTCGCCGTGCACGTTGTGCAGGCGGCGCTCCAGGCCGTGCCCGGCCTGGAGCCTACCGAGCTGGGTGACCTGATCCTCGGCTGCGGTCTGCCCGGTGGGGATTCAGGTCACAACATGGGCCGGATCGTCGCGGTCCTCGCGGGGCTCGATCAGCTGCCCGGCACCACGGTGACGCGTTACTGCGCGTCGAGCATCCAGTCCATCCGGATGGCCATGCACGCGATCCGGGCCGGCGAGGGCCATGCGTTCATCTCGGCCGGGGTCGAGAGTGTGAGCAGCTACGTGCACGGCAACAGCGACAATCTCCCGGGGACCCACAACCCCCTGTTCGCGCAGGCCCAGGAGCGGACCCAGCGGTTCGCCGAGGGCGGGCTGACCTGGACCGACCCGCGCGAGGCCGGGCAACTGCCCGACGTCTACATCGCGATGGGGCAGACTGCCGAGAACGTCGCCCAGGCCAGGGGTGTCACCCGGGCCGACCAGGACGAGTTCGCCGTACGCAGCCAGAACCGTGCCGAGAAGGCGATCGCCGACGGTTTCTTCGCCCGCGAGATCACCCCGGTGACGCTGCCGGACGGCACGGTCGTCTCCACCGATGACGGTCCCCGGCCAGGCGTGACCCTTGAGGCGGTGTCCGCGCTGAAGCCGGTCTTCCGTGCGCAGGGGACCGTCACTGCCGGCAACTGCTGCCCCCTCAACGACGGCGCGGCCGCCGTCGTCGTCATGAGTGACGTCCGGGCTCGCGAGCTCGGTCTCCAGCCGCTCGCCCGCATCGTGTCGACGGGGGTCACGGGTCTGTCCCCGGAGATCATGGGCCTCGGTCCCGTGGAGGCCACCCGGCAGGCGCTGGGGCTGGCGGGCATGACGATCGGCGACATCGACCTCGTCGAGATCAACGAGGCGTTCGCGGCCCAGGTCATCGCGTCCGCGCGCGAGCTCCGTATGGACGAGGACCGACTCAACGTCAAGGGCGGGGCCATCGCACTCGGCCACCCGTTCGGGATGACCGGCGCGCGCATCACCACCACCCTCATCAACGCACTGAAGACGGACGACAAGCAGTTCGGCCTCGTGACCATGTGCGTCGGCGGCGGCCAGGGGATGGCCATGGTCATCGAGCGCCTCGCCTGAACGGCATTCCACCAAAACCCAGATCCCCCGTGGAAGAGAGAGTCATGAAGCCATTCGACGGCAAGGTGGCCCTGGTGAGCGGTGCCAGCCGCGGCATCGGCTACGCCATCGCGGAGCGACTCGTCGCCGACGGCGCCCGGGTCGTCATCACGGCACGCAAGGAAGGAGCCCTCAAGGAGGCCGCGGCCGCGCTCGGCACTCCCGACCAGGTCAGGTACGTCGCCGGGAACGCCGACCAGGCGGAACACCGACGGGCGGCCGTCGCCGCGGCCGTGGAGGGCTTCGGCTCCATCGACCTGCTGGTCAACAACACCGGCATCAACCCGGTGTACGGCCCGGTGCTCGACATCGATCCGGCGGCAGCCCGCAAGGTTTTCGAGGTCAACTGCCTCGCCGCACTCGACTGGATCCGTCTGGCCCGCGACGCCGGGATGGGCGAGGACCGCGTCGGCGCCGTGGTCAACGTGTCCTCCATCGCCGGGCTCCGGCCGGCCACGGGAATCGGCTTCTACGGAGCCACCAAGGCGATGCTCTCCTTCATCACCTCCCAACTGGCGGTCGAGCTCGCGCCCCGCATCCGGGTGAACGCCGTCGCGCCTGCCGTCGTCAAGACCCGCTTCGCCACCGCGCTCTACGAGGGCCGCGAGGAGGCCGTGCTCAAGGGGTACCCGATGGGGCGCCTCGGTGAGCCCGAGGACATCGCCGGCGCGGTGGCCTTCCTCCTCTCCGAGGACGCCGCGTGGACGACCGGGCAGACCCTCGTCGTGGACGGCGGACACCTCTTCGTCGGCGAGGGGCTGTGATGGCCGGCGCCGGGCCGGTCGAGGCGGTCGCGTTCGACTACGGCGGGGTGCTCACCACTCCCGTCGCCGACTCGTTCGAGCGGTGGCGTACCGGGCTCGGCATCGAACCGCAGAGCTTCACCGACTGCCTGCGCGCCTGGCTCGGCCGGGAAGCCGAGGAGGACTCCCCGATCCACAGGCTCGAGACCGGGCGGCTCGGCGCGGCGGGGTTCGAGAAGGAGCTCGCGACCCGGCTGCGCCGCACCGACGGCAGCCACCCGGAGCCCGCGGGCCTGCTCACGGGCATGTTCGCCGGGTTGCGCCCCGACCATGCGATGTGGGACCTGACGGACGAGCTGCGGGCGCGCGGCATCCGGCTCGCCATCGTCTCCAACAGCTGGGCGAACACCTACCCGGACCGGCTCCGCGACGGCCGCTTCGAACCCGTCCTCATCTCCGGTGCGCTCGGGCTGCGCAAACCCGATCCGGCCATCTACCAACTGCTCTGTGCGCGCCTCGACTTGCCCGCCGAGCGGGTCGCCTTCGTCGACGACGCCCTTCCCAACGTCGAGGGCGCCCGCCGAGCCGGCCTCCACGGCATCCACCACCGCGACGCCTACACGACGCGCGACGCGCTGCTGTCCGTCCTCGGGGCCGGCACCACCGCCGGACCGGCCGCCACGTCCCGCCCGAACAAGGAGACCCGCCCATGAACTCCCCACGCGTCGCCATCGTCACCGGTGCCGCCCGCGGCATCGGTGCCGCGGTCGCCGAGCGGCTGGCCGCGGACGGTCTCGCCGTCGCTGTCGCCGACCTCGACGAGGGGGCCTGCGCCGAGGTCGCCACCCGCATCGGGTCTGCCGGCGGGCGCGCCCTCGCCGTCCGGATCGACGTCTCCGACCAGGACTCGGTGGAGCGGGGGGTGGCGCTCGTCGCCGAGCGGCTCGGTCCGCCGACGGTCCTCGTCAACAACGCCGGCGTGCTCCGCGACAACCTTTTCTTCCGGATGACGAACGACGACTGGTCGGTCGTCATGGACGTCCACCTCCGCGGCTCCTTCCTCATGTCCCGCGCCGTCCAGACACACATGACCAAGGAGGGGTTCGGGCGCATCGTCAACCTCTCCAGCACCTCCGCCCTCGGCAACCGGGGTCAGGCCAACTACGCGGCCGCCAAGGCCGGCCTTCAGGGCTTCACGAAGACTCTCGCCATCGAACTGGGCAAGTTCGGTGTCACGACGAACGCCATCGCGCCGGGGTTCATCGCCACGGACATGACCCGGGCGACCGCCGAGCGGATGGGCATCTCCTTCGAGGCGCTGGTCGAGCACGGCATCAAGGACATCCCGGCCGGCCGGGTGGGAACCCCGGCTGACATCGCCGCCGTCGCCTCCTTCCTCGCCCGCGAGGACGCCGGCTTCGTCAACGGCCAGGTCATCTACGCCGCCGGCGGACCGAAGGACTGAGAGCCATGAGCAGTTTCGTCGGTTTCGACGACTTCGAGCACGCTGTCGCCGAGGACCTCTTCGACCTCGGGGGAAGCGACCGCCCCGCCTGTGTCGTCCGGACCATCGCCCCCTTGGTGCCGTGATGGCCGGCGACCGTAACCAGAACCTGCCCGGCCTCGACCTCGACGTCGTCGGCGCGTTCCTCCGGGCAGATGTGGATCCGGACATCGGCGAGTGTGCCGGCCAGGTCATCGCAGGCGGGAAGTCGAACATGACCTACCTCGTCGGGGACGGCCGCCACCAGTGGATCGTGCGACGGCCACCGCTCGGCCACGTCCTGGAGACCGCCCACGACATGGGGCGCGAGGCCCGGGTGATGAGTGCGCTGGCTCCGACGGCCGTTCCCGTGCCGAAGGTCCTCGCGGTGTGCACCGATCCAGGTCCGATCGGCGTGCCCTTCTACGTCATGGAGTACGTCCCGGGGATCGCCTACCGGCACGAGAGCGAGCTGCGCGATCTGGGCGCGGCCCGCACCCGGGAGATCGCCGACGAGATGATCGACGTCCTCGCTGACCTCCACACGGTCGACCCATCGGCCGTGGGCCTCGGGGGTCTTGGCCGCCCCGGGGGCTTCCTCGACCGGCAGCTGTCCCGGTGGACACGGCAGCTCGAGGCGTCGCGCTCACGCGAGCTGACCGGGGCCGAGGAGTTGCGCGCAGCCCTCGCAGCCCGGGTGCCCACCGAGTCGGCCGCCCGGATCGTGCACGGCGACTACCGGCTGGACAACCTCCTCGTCGACGACTCGGGGGTGCGCGCCGTCATCGACTGGGAGATGGCCACGATCGGCGACCCACTCACCGATCTGGCGCTCCTCGTCGTCTACGGACGTGTCGCCGAGAACCCCGGTGGCGAGGTCATCACGACGATCTCCCGCGCCCCCGGCTTCCCGTCCGCGGCGGAGCTCGTGGAACGGTACGTCGCACGCACAGGGCCACTGCCGTCGGCGGGTCTCGGTTTCTACCTGGGCCTCGCGGCGTTCAAGCTCGCCGTGATCCTCGAGGGCATCCACTTCCGGCACTCCCAGGGACACACCGTGGGAGTTGGGTTCGACATGGTCGGCGCCCTCGTGGAGCCCCTCTTCGGCGAAGGCATAGCCCTGCTCAAGGAATGGAGCTGACATGGACTTCGAGTACGACGACAAGACCCGGGGGCTCATGGCCCGGCTCACCCAGTTCCTGGACGAGCACGTCTACCCGGCCGAGCCGCTCCTCGAGGAGCAGATCAAGGGCGCCGAGGATCCGTGGGCGTGGACCCGGCTCCCCGTCGTCAAGGAACTGCAGACCGAGGCGCGCCGGCGCGGGCTGTGGAACCTGTTCCTGCCGGGGGAGCACGGTGCCGGCCTCAGCAACCTCCAGTACGCCCCGCTCGCCGAGATCACCGGCCGGTCCTGGAGGCTGGCGCCGGCAGCGCTCAACTGCGCCGCCCCGGACACGGGGAACATGGAGATCCTCGCGATGTTCGGGACGCCGGAGCAGAAGGAGCGCTGGCTCGAACCCATGCTGGACGGGAGCATCCGTTCCGCCTTCGCGATGACGGAGCCGGCTGTCGCCTCGTCGGACGCGACGAACACAGAGACCCGGATTGAAGCCGATGGCGACGAGTACGTCGTCACCGGACGCAAGTGGTGGATCACCGGTGCCATGAACCCGGACGCCGAGCTGCTCATCGTCATGGGCAAGACCGACCCCGCGGCGGACCGGCACCGCCAGCAGTCGATGATCATCGTGCCGCGGAGCACTCCCGGCGTGCGGATCCTGCGCGCGATGAGCGTCTTCGGCTATGACGACCGCGACCACGGCGGGCATGCGGAGATCGTCTTCGACGGTGCCAGAGTGCCACGCGAGAACCTCCTCCTCGGTGAGGGCGACGGCTTCGCCATCGCCCAGGCGCGGCTCGGCCCCGGCCGCATCCACCACTGCATGCGGTCCATCGGCGTCGCGGAGCGCGCCCTCGACCTCATGTGTGCGCGCGCCGGTGAGCGGGTGGCCTTCGGCCGGCGCCTCGACGAGCAGGGCGTCGTCCGCGCCTGGATCGCGGAGTCGCGCATCCGCATCGAGCAGCTGCGCCTCCTGGTCCTGCGGACCGCGTGGACCATGGACCGGCTCGGCAACAGAGCCGCACACGCCGACATCCAGGCGATCAAGGCCGCGACCCCGCTCACGGTCGAATGGATCCTCGACAAGGCCATCCAGCTGCACGGTGCGGCCGGGCTCTCCCAGGACACCGCGCTCGCCGGCGCCTTCGCGAGCATCCGCACGCTGCGGCTCGCCGACGGGCCGGACGAGGTGCACCGCGACGCCCTCGCCCGCGCCGAAGTGCGAAGAGCAGCCGAGCGCCGTGCCACAGGCGGTGGCCCCCTGGAGCTGAGGTCATGACCGAGAACAGCAAGAACACAGAGAACACCGAGAACACCGAGAACATGCTGCGTGATCGCGTCGGCGAGTTGCTGCGCGCGCACCCGCCCGCCACGACCGACCCGGTGGCCTTCCACCGCGCCCGGTTCGACGCCGGGCTCGCGTGGGTGCACTTCCCCGAGGGCCTCGGCGGACTGGGACTCCCGCGCGACCTCCAGGACGTCGTCGACACCGAACTGCGTGCGGCCGGCGCTCCGGTCAACCCCTCCAGCCACATTGGCATCGGTGTGGGCATGGCGGCGCCCACCATCCTCGCGTTCGGGACCCCGGAGCAGCGCTCCCGCTACCTGCGACCGCTCTGGCTCGGGGAGGAGGTCTGGTGCCAGCTGTTCTCCGAGCCGGGTGCCGGCTCGGACCTCGCCGCGGTCGCGACGCGTGCCGTGCGCGACGGTGACGACTGGATCGTCAACGGACAGAAGGTGTGGACCTCCAGCGCCCACGTCGCACGCTTCGCCATCCTCCTCGCGCGCACCGACCCGGACGTGCCGAAGCACCGCGGGCTGTCGTACTTCGTCCTCGACATGTCCGCCCCGGGAGTCGAGGTCCGGCCGTTGCGGCAGATCACCGGGGAGGCCGAGTTCAACGAGGTGTTCCTCACCGACGTCCGCGTCCCCGACACCGCACGGCTCGGCGAGGTCGGTGACGGCTGGAAGGTCGCCAATGCCACGTTGAGCAGCGAACGGGTCGCCATCGGTGGGGACCAGGCCGATCGCGAGTCGGGGATGATCTCCAAAGTCGCGGCACTGTGGCGTGATCACCCCGAGGTCCGCAGCGCCGCCGTGCACGACCGCGTCATGGAGCGCTGGGTCGCCGCCGAGGTGTTCCGCCTTGCGGGGGCCCGGCTCCGCCAGCGGCTCGCGACGGGTGCGCCCGGATTCGAGGGCGCCGCCATGAAGGTGATGTTCGCCGACCTCGCCCAGAGCATCAGCCTGCTCGAGCTCGAGCTCGACCCCGACGGCGCGCTCCAGTACGACGACTGGACTCTCGTGCGGCCTGTATCCGTCGACTTCCTGGGCCGGGGACCGGGCTACCGCTACCTGCGCGCGAAGGGCAACTCGATCGAGGGCGGCACGTCCGAGGTCCTTCGCAACATCGTCGCCGAGCGCGTGCTCGGCCTCCCGGGCGAGTCCCGGGTGGACAAGGACGTCCCCTGGAAGAAGGTCCCCCGATGACGCTCCCCGCCACCGCCACCGCCACCGCCAGCTCCGGCCCGGTTCGGCTCTCACTCGTCGAGTCCGAGGACGAGGAGCAACTCCGGTCTGTCGTCCGCAAGCTGCTCACCGACCGGTGCGCCTCCGACGACGTCGCCGCCGCCTACGACGGCGCGGACGGCCTGTGTGAGTCGTTGTGGCGCAGCCTCGCCGACGACCTCTCACTCGCCGGGATCCTCGTCCCGGAGGAGGTGGGGGGCGCCGGGGGCGGCGCGCGCGAAGCGGGAACCGTGCTCGAAGAGCTCGGCTCGGCCGTCGCTCCCGTCCCCTTCCTCACCAGTGCCGTCATCGCCACGTCCACCCTCGTGCGCCTGATGTCCGCGGCATCCGCGGACCAGGACGCGGTACGCGACACGCTGGCCGTCGCGGCCACCGGGGAGTCCGTCCTCACGCTCACCGTCCCCTGGTCCACGGACCCGGCCGACCCGGTATACATCGTCCGGGAGGAGCCGGACGGCCTGCACGGTGAGGTGACGCTGGTGGCAGGGGCCGACGCCGGCACCTTCCTCGTCCCGGCGCTGGGCGCGGACGGTCCGGGGCTCTGGCTTGTCGACCGCGCCGCAGTCCAGGTCAGCCGCGGATCGGACCTCGACATGACCCGACCGCTCGCCACCGTCCGATTCCACGGTGCGGCTGCCCGCGCGGTGGCGCACGGGCCGGCCGCGCAGGACGCCGTGCGGGCCGGTCTGCTCACCGGCGCCGGGCTGCTCGCGTCGGAGCAGCTGGGCCTCGCGCACTGGTGCCTGGCCGAGACGGTCTCCTACCTGACGGTGCGTCGCCAGTTCGGGCGGGTCGTCGGTGGCTTCCAGGCGATCAAGCACCGCCTGGCGGACCTCTACATCGCCGTCGAGGGCGCCCGCGCCGCGGCCCGGTACGCCGCCGCCACGCTCGCCGACGACCCTGTCGACGCGCCCGTGGCGGTCGCCGTGGCCGCGTCGGCGTGCGGCGAGGCGGCGGTCCGTGCCGCCGAGGAGTGCGTCCAGCTCCACGGTGGGATCGGGATGACTTGGGAACACCCCGCACACCTCCGGCTGAAGCGCGCTGTCGCGGACCATGTCGCGCTCGGCACCCCTGTCCGGCATCGGGCTCGCCTCGGTGGCCTCGTCGGCATCGTCCCGGACAAGGAGTGTCGCTGATGGCCACGGAAGTTCCCGATGCGTCCGACGTGGGGGGAGGATGCCCCAGGAATGCGGCGAAGCCGCCGCTTCAGACCGCAGTCGCTGCCCCGGGACCGGCCTCCTCGCGTGTCCTGCGTGGACCGCTGACCCTCATTCCCGGGATCGCCCTGGCCGGTGCCGGTCTCGCCGCGGCCGCACTCCTGCACCGCGTCGTCCCCGCGGTGGGCGAGGTGACCTTCTGCGTCGTCCTCGGTGCGTTGCTCGCCAATCTCAACCTGATACCCGAAGCCTGCGCGCCGGGGCTGAAGCTCACTGCCAAGCGACTGCTCCGGGTCGGAGTGGCACTTCTCGGGCTTGCCGTCTCCGCCGGATCGGTCGTCGCCCTCGGCCTCCCGGCCATAGCCATGGTCATCACGACCCTCGTCGTCACCTTCCTCGTGACCGCTGCCGTCGGGCGGCTCTGGGGGCTCAGCAGCCCGCGCAGACTCCTCCTCGCGACCGGGTTCGCGATCTGTGGGGCCTCGGCCATCGCCGCGATGCAGTCGACGGCGGACGCCGACGAGGAGGACGTCGCGGTCACCGTCGCTCTCGTGACCCTGTGCGGGACCGCGGCCATGCTCGGCCTCCCGCTGCTCCAGAGCCCGCTCGGGCTCACCGACCACCGGATGGGAATCTGGGTCGGGGCGAGCATCCATGACGTCGGACAGGTTGTCGGAGCGGCGAGTGCGGTCGGTGCCGGTGCGCTGACCGTAGCCGTCGTCGTCAAGCTGGCACGGGTCCTCATGCTGGCCCCCATGGTCGCCGCGGCCGGGGTCCGCCGTCGGCGGGCGCTTCGTCGGTCGGGCGCGTCCAAGAGCCGTCCTCCGGTAGTCCCGTTCTTCGTCGTCGCCTTCATCGGCTGCGTCGTCCTGCGGACGACCGGCGTCGTCCCCCAAGGTGCCATCATCGCGGCCGGCCGGGTGCAGAGCGCCGCCCTTGCCATGGCGCTCTTCGGGATGGGTGCCAGCGTGCACTTCCCCACCCTCGTGCGCCGGGGCCGTGCGGAGGCCGGCCTCGCTGTTCTCGCCACTTTGTTCATCACGGCGTTCTCGTACGTGGGAATGCTGCTCGTCACCCACTGACCGACCCACCCCGAGGAGGCCGGCCATGCCGTTGACCGCTTGCCGCATTGGTGTTCCACGTGAGTCCAAACCGGGTGAGACCCGGGTTGCCGCCACCCCGAAGACCGTTGAGCAGTTGATCAGGTTGGGGTATGACGTGTCCGTCGAATCCGGAGCTGGTGACGGCGCGGCGTTCGACGACGCGGCGTTCCGCGCGGCGGGCGCCGAGACCGTCGGCCCGGAGGTGTGGGACGCCGACGTCATCATGAAGATCAATGCCCTCAGTGAGGCGGAGGTGGCCCGGCTCCACCCGGGGCAGACAGTGGTGAGTCTGATGGCGCCGTCGGCCAACCCCGACCTCGTCAAGGCCCTCGCCACCCGAGGTGTCACGGCGCTCGCCATGGACGCCGTCCCCCGCATCTCCCGCGCGCAGTCCTTGGACGTGTTGTCGTCAATGGCGAACATCGGCGGGTACCGGGCGGTCATCGAGGCGGCGAACGAGTTCGGCTCCTTCTTCACCGGCCAGGTGACGGCGGCCGGGAAGGTGCCGCCCGCGACGGTGCTGGTGATCGGTGCGGGGGTCGCGGGTCTGGCCGCCATCGGCACGGCCAGCAGCCTGGGGGCGGTGGTGAAGGCGTTCGACGCCCGGCAGGAGGTCGCGGACCAGATCGAGTCGATGGGCGGGGAGTTCCTCCGCCCCGACCTCGAGGGCCTGGACACCGGCCCGTCCGCCGACGGCTACGCCATGGAGATGGGTGAGGAGTTCAACCGGCGGACCGCGGAGATGTACCGCACAATCGTCCCGACAGTCGACATCATCGTGACGACCGCGCTGATTCCGGGTCGACCGGCGCCCCGGATCATCGACGAGGACATGGTTGCCTCCATGAAGCGCGGCAGTGTCATCGTCGACATGGCTGCGTCCAACGGCGGCAATGTCGCCGGTGCGGTGGCGGACCAGAGGGTCGTCACACCGGGCGGCGTGACGATCCTCGGCTGGACCGATCTGCCGGGACGGTTGCCCACTCAGGCGTCGCAGCTGTTCGGGCAGAACCTCGTCAACCTCCTGAAGCTGCTCACGCCGGAGAAGGACGGCCGGCTCACCCTCGACCTGGAGGATGTCGTCCAGCGGGGGATGACCGTATGCCGCGACGGTGAGGTGATGTGGCCGCCGCCGCCGGTGCAGGTCTCAGTGGCGCCCGCAGCCCCGGTCGTCACTGCCCCGCCGCCACCGAAACCCGTGAAGCAGCCGATGAGTCAGGGCACCCGCCTGGGCATCATCGGTATCGCCGCGGTGCTGTTCCTCGTGATGGCCGCGTTCTCGCCGCCGTCGTTCCTCGGCCACTTCACGGTGTTCATGCTGTCGATCGTCATCGGCTACTACGTCATCGGCAACGTCCACCACGCACTGCACACGCCGCTCATGTCGGTGACGAACGCGATCTCCGGGATCATCGTCATCGGCGCACTCCTGCAGGCCGGGAAGTCGGGCCACTGGCTGATCGCCTTCGTCGGCGTCCTCGTCGCGACCATCAATGTCTTCGGTGGATTCACCGTGACGGCTCGCATGCTGCAGATGTTCAAGAGGGAGGAAGCGTCCCGATGAATGACACCCTTGTCCAGGGCGCCTACATCGTCGCCGGTCTGCTCTTCATCCTCGCCCTGAGCGGCCTGTCCAAGCATGAGACCGCCCGCATGGGCAACCGGTACGGCATCGTAGGCATGGCGATTGCGTTGATTGTCACGGTGGTAGCCGCGGTCGCGGGCACGTCGCTGGACGGCGAGCCAGCGTCCGAGGGAAGCGGGCTGCCCGGACTGGCGTTGATCGTGCCAGCCGTGGCGGTCGCGGCCGTCATCGGAATCGCCCTCGCCCGACGCGTCGAGATGACCGGCATGCCGGAGCTCATCGCGATGCTGCACAGCTTCGTCGGCCTTGCGGCCGTCCTCGTCGGCTGGAACAGCTCGTACGAGAACAACGTGGCATACCCGACGGTCCACGACGTCGAGGTCTTCGTCGGAGTCCTCATCGGAGCGGTGACCCTGACCGGGTCCATAATCGCCTACCTGAAGCTGTCGGCGAAGATCAAGAGTGCCCGGCTGGTCCTGCCGGCGCACAACGAACTGAACCTCGCCATCGTCGCCGCGTTGTTCGTCATGACAGTCATCTACTGCCTGACCTCGCGCGACGCAGAGTTCGCCCGGCAGTTGGAGCTCGGGGGCATGACACTCATGGCACTCTTCCTCGGCTGGCACCTGGTGATGTCCATCGGTGGTGGCGACATGCCCGTCGTCGTGTCGATGCTCAACAGCTACTCCGGGTGGGCCGCTGCGGCGGCCGGCTTCCTATTGAGCAACGACCTGCTCATCATCACCGGTGCCCTCGTCGGCTCCTCCGGTGCCTACCTGAGCTACATCATGTGCATGGCGATGAACCGGTCATTTCTCTCCGTCATCGCTGGCGGCTTCGGCGTCGAGGCCGGGTCCACAGCGGTCGAGGGCGACTACGGCGAGCACCGCGAGATCACCGTCGACGATGCGGCCAGGCTCCTGGCTGATGCATCCTCAGTCGTCATCACACCGGGGTACGGCATGGCCACCGCGCAGGCGCAGCACGCCGTCGCTGAGCTCACCAAGAACCTCCGAGCCAAGGGCGTCGACGTCCGGTTCGGCATCCACCCCGTCGCCGGTCGCCTTCCGGGACACATGAACGTGCTCCTCGCGGAGGCGAAGGTGCCGTACGACATCGTTCAGGAGATGGACGAGATCAACGACGACTTCGCCAACACCGACGTAGTCCTCGTCATCGGTGCCAACGACACCGTCAACCCAGCCGCCATCGACCAGCCGGGGTCGCCGATCGCTGGTATGCCCGTCCTTCAGGTCTGGGAGGCCAAGGACGTCATCGCCTTCAAACGGTCCATGGCCACCGGGTACGCCGGCGTCCAGAACCCCCTCTTCTTCAAAGCCAACACCCAGATGCTCTTCGGCGACGCCAAGCGGCGTGTCGAAGACATCCTCAAAGCCCTCTGACACCATCTCCACCCCGCCGAAGCCGCTCGCGGGAACATGCCGCCCCTGGCTCGCCTTGTCGGTCTCCGAGTTCGAGTTCCCGGGAGGGATGGAAACGGTCTCGACCACAGCGCTACCGGGATTCATTCGCAATGCACCGGAGTTCACGCCGGTGGTGAAGCGAATCCGGCGGTTGCGACGCGGAGCGTCGCCGGATCGTTCCAGGGGGCTGGATTCAGCTGATCCGCCCCGGACTGTCCGTGACCGTTGCCAGCGTCCGGATCTCCGATTCGCGGGGCGTTCGACCCGTATCGTCCAGACATGGACACCACCGCTTCACCCCGCGTCCTCGTCATCGGGCTTGATCCGTATCGGGTGCCCGGACCGTGGGATCCCGAGCCGGTGGCCAAGGCGATCGAGGCGGGACTGACCAAGTTCGCCGAACATGGCGTGGGCGTCGAGACCTGCCTAATGGGCCTTGATGGAAGTGACGACGTGGATGCGGTCGTCGGGAATGCGCTGCGAGCCCATCCGTGGGAGTGCGTCACCGTCGGCGGTGGCCTGCGGCACTCAGACGATCAAGTTGAACTCCTCGAGCAAGTAATCAACCTGGTTCGGCGGCACGCACCCGATGCGGCCATCGCGTTCAACAGCACCCCAGCCACTACCTACGAGGCCGCTGCCCGTTGGATCGAGTGACCACACCTTGAGCGTCACCTCCTGACTCGTCGTCGGGATGCTCGACGAGCTGGCCGCGATCGAAGCTGGGGCCTGCTCGCACGAGGGCGACGAGGTGGGGTGCGTTGATTGACCGCGCGCAAGCGGGCCTGGGCAGACTCCACGAGCTTGAAGACCATGGCCAGGTCGGCGGTGCGGGAGCCGGCGCCTCGGGTGACCTCGGTTCGCAGGCGAACGGAGGAGAACGTGGACTCGATCGGATTCAGGGCCGGGGGCTCGCAAGGGAGGCGAGAGGTGCCGGTGACCGGCCGAGCGAGCCACCGTTGGTTGCTGGGAGGGGCGGGCGCTGACGCGTCTCCGGCACCGCGGCCCCTGCCCCGGCGGTCCGTTCCAGCAGGGCGAGGGTTCCGGCCCGGTCCGTCACGCCCACCCCCAGGACGAGTTCCCCGGGCCGGCCCGCGGTGTCACCGGGCTCGGCCAGGGCGACGTCGTGCACCTCGGCGTTCCCGGCCGCAAGGACCGTACG
>NZ_JBIAXG010000061.1:0-38460 GCF_042896465.1 Streptomyces sp. NPDC001292 | reverse complement strand
TACGCGGACGACCCTCCGCCTTGCGATGCACCGCACCAGACGCCGCGGGGCCCGCCCTCCGGGCGGACGGCGCTACTTTCGAAACACGCCCTAGTGCCCCTTCGAGTCGGGATGCGAGTGATGTGACACCACCGCGCGGCACCAGCGCGTTGCCTTCGCTGGTAAGGGTGGCAGCGGCAAGACCACCCTGCCGGCCCTCTTCTCGCGCCACCTGGCGCACTTCGGGTGCCCCGGTCGTCGCGATCGACGGCGACGTCAACCGCAGGCCCCGCCCTGCTCCTTGTCGAACGTTCTGACTCCTCCGGCTGAAGGCGGTTCAACCACTCTCCGCACACACTCAGCAGCGAGGTGGGCGCCACCGGACGAGCATGCCGCCGCGGTTAGCCTGGCGGCATGGAAGCGATCCTGGTCAGTGCGTGCCTGCGTGGGGTGCCGTGCCGGTTCGACGGGCGTCACAAGGTGTCATCGGAGATCGAGGAGGCAGCGGGCGGCCGCGAAGTCGTCCTCTTCTGCCCGGAGGTCGCGGGCGGGCTCCCGACCCCGCGGCGGCCTGCGGAACTGGTGGGCGGCGACGGGCACGACGTGCTCGACGGTGCGGCGCGGGTCGTCGACGACACCGGGCTTGACGTGACGGCGGAATTCGTGGACGGAGCACGACGCGCCCTCGCGGCGGCGCGTAACGCAGGCTGCACCGAGGCACTGTTGATGCCGCGCAGTCCCTCCTGCGGACGCGGTGCGGTGTACGACGGGTCGTTCGCCGGGAAGTTGGTGCCGGGAGACGGGGTCACGGCAGCGCTGCTCGAGCGGAACGGGATCGCCGTACGACCCGCGCCCGGAGTGTGAGTCCGCACGAACGGCGCATCTCCGACGTCCAACCGCCACGCATCCGCGCTGATTTCATCCGGGCCCGCATGTCCGGTGATGTGAGAGGAGGGCCGGCCCGGCCTCAGCGAACCGACCTATCTGCACGGGGGCGCCGTCTCCCGGGACACGCCGGCCCCCGACGACCTCGACGCCATCGAGGTACCGGCCGGCATGTGGGCGATCTTCCGCGGTGCCGGACCGTATCCGCAGGCCCTCCAGACGACCTGGACCGCGACCGCGACCGAGTGGTTTCCCTCCAACCCGTGGCGTCTGCGGCCGGGTCCCTCGATCGTCACGGTCCTCGAGCGAGCGGACGACTTCAGCACCTCGACCTGCGAGCTGTGGCTCCCCGTCGAACCGGCATGACGGACTTCACTGCCCCATGACGTACTTGACGGTCGGTCCGGAGGTCCAGCCGCCGTCCACTGCCAGTTCCGCGCCCGTGACGTAGGACGCGGCGTCCGAGAGCAGGTACACCACGGCACCCGCGATCTCGAACGGCTCGCCGACCCGGCCCATCGGCGTGTTCGGGTACTTGCCCTCGCCCTGCTCGATGCCGACGGATGCGGTCATCGGTGTGTACGTCATGCCGGGGTGCACCGAGTTCACCCGGATGCGGGCCGTGCCCAGCTCCACCGCGCCGATCTTCGTCAGCCCCCGCACGCCCCACTTGGAGGCGCCGTAGCCAGCCGTCAGCGCGAGGCCCATCAGACCTGCGGCGGAGGAGATGTTGACGATTGAACCGCCACCGTTCTCCTTCATCGCGGGGATCACGGTCTTCATGCCGATGAAGACACCGGTGAGGTTGATGTCGAGCACCTTGCGGAAGTGCTCCACGGACTCGGACTCCAGGAGCTGCCCGGTCGAGATTCCGGCGTTGTTGACGAGGCCGTGGATCCCGCCGAACTCAGCGACCGTGAAGTCGGCGACCCGCTGCCAGTCCTCCTCAGAGGTGACGTCGTGGCGCAGGAAGCGGGCGTTGGCGCCGAGCTCGGCGGCGGTGGCCTTGCCTTCGTCGTTCAGCACATCGGTGATCACCACATTGGCTCCGGCCGCGATCGCCTGGCGGGCCGCTTCGGCCCCCAGGCCGCGGGCTCCGCCGGTGATGATCACGCTCTTGCCGGTCAGCTCGTTCATCGTTCGCTCCTTCGCTGCTGTCATCCATGCGGGACGGGCGCCGGCGGGCGCCGTCCTCAGAAGTGGGTGCCGCCGTCGATGCGGACCTCGGTGCCGGTGATGAAGCTGCCGTCGTCGGAGCCGAGCATCGCGACCACGGACGCCACCGTCTCGGGACCGGCGAAGCCCTGGCCGAGCGCCGGGGAGAGCTTCATGAACAGGCTCATGTCGGCGTCCTCGGGCAACCCCGGTCCCATGCTCTGCTTGCTGGCACCGCTGCCGTCGGTCATGCCGGAGGAGATGGAGCCGGGCTGGACAGCGGTGAAGCGGATGCCCTGCTTCGCGTACTCGCTGGCGAGCGCGTGCGTCATGGACTGGATGCCACCCTTGCTCGCCGCATACGCGGCCATGTAGGGGTGCGCGAACATCGCGGAGGTCGAACTGAAGTTGATGACCGCCGCGCCCCGGCCCTCCAGCAGCGCCGGGATGGACTCGCGGATCATGAGGAAGGTGCCGACGAGGTTGACCTGAAGGATGCGGGTGAAGTCCTCGAGGCTCGTCTCGTGGGTGTGCGAGGAGCGCAGGATCCCGGCCGCGTTGACCAGCACGTCCAGACCGCCGAGTGCGGTGACGGCGGCGGCGACCCCGGCGCGCACCGAGGTCTCGTCGGCTATGTCGATGACGAGCGTCGTGAGGCGGTCCGCGTGGACACCGGCCTTCTCGACCGTGTCGTTCAGACCTCGCTCGCTGACGTCCGCGGCCACGACGGTGCCGCCCTCAGCGAGGATGCGCAGCACGGTGGCCTGACCGATGCCCGAGCCACCACCGGTGATCAGGACTCGACGGCCTTCGTAGCGGTTCATGTGTTCTCCAAACCGGCCCCGCGGATGTCCGGCCAGGGCCTTGTGACGCGGGCTCTCTCTCGCCTGCGGCGCCCTCGATCGCCATACACGTTACGCCTCGGTGACACGTTTTGCCACTACGGCAATACATGCCAAAAGCATGGCGCAGGCCGTATCCTTGTGCGGTGAGCACTCACTCGTCCCCCTCCTTGACCGAGCGCCGCAAGGCCGCCACGCAGCTGGAGATCGCGCACGCGGCGATGGAGCTGTTCGCCACGCGCGGCCCGCAGGGCACGACGGCCGAGGAGATCGCTCACCGTGCGGGGATCGCGCTGCGGACCTTCTACCGCTATTTCCGCTCCAAAGAGGACGCCGTGAGCCCACTGCTCGCGATCGGCGGCGACCGCTGGCGGGCACTCCTGGAGGCCACGGAGCCGGGGACGCCACTCCCCCGGGCACTGGAGTCCGCGGTCGAGCAGGTGCTGCTCCCACCGGACGAGGAGGCCACTCAGGCGCTGCTGCACACGCGTGGGCTACTGCGGGCCGCGGCCGAGGACCCCGCACTGCGGGCGGTCTGGTACCGGGTCAACCAGGAATCCGAGGAACGACTCGTCCCGGTGATCGCCCGGCTCTCGGACGGACGTGCCGAGGACTTGGAGGTACGGCTCACCGCGGCCGCCGCCACCGACGCCATCCGGATCGCCCTGGAGACGTGGGCCGGCACGGAGGCCGGAGTCGAGGGCCCCGACTCCCCCGCCGACCTCGCGGTCCGATGCCTGCGCCAATTCCGCCACACCACAAGCTCGCTGGGGTCCGGGGACGAGGGGGCTCGGTGACGAGCTCGTGTGTGGTCGGCGGTGAGGCCTCGGCAACCGCGACGGCGCGGCACTCGCACCCCGGTCGTGAACACGCCCACGGCCGAAAGCCCCGGCACAGCGCGTAAAGGAAGCGTTCAGGGAATCGGTGGCACGGTCGGCCTCATGACCTACGAAGCCTCCGAAACCACTGCGACACCGGCGGTCGGCCTCGGCCGCCGGATGAGCTGGAACAAGGTGCCCGAAGTCACCGTCTACTTCTGGATCATCAAGGTGCTGTGCACGACGGTCGGTGAGACCGCGGCGGACCTGCTGAACGAGAAGGCCGGCCTCGGTCTGACCGGTGTGTCGGTTGTGATGAGTGCCCTGCTGACCGTGGTGCTGGTGGCGCAGTTCCGCACCCGCGCCTACCGCGCGGGCGTGTACTGGCTCGCCGTGGCCCTGATCAGCGTCGTCGGCACGTTGATCAGCGACAACCTCACCGACAACATGGGAGTGCCGCTGGAGACGAGCACCACGGTGTTCGCCGTCGCCCTCGCGGTCGTGTTCGCCGTCTGGTACCGACGTGAGCGGACCCTGTCCATCCATCACATCGACACCGTGAGCCGTGAATCCTTCTACTGGCTGGCCGTGCTCTTCACCTTCGCCCTCGGCACCGCCGCCGGCGACCTCGTCTCGGAGCGGATGAGCCTCGGCTACTGGCTCTCCGCCCTGCTGTTCGCGCTCGCGATCGCCGCGGTTGCCGTGGCTCACTTCGCGCTCGGCCTGAACGCCGTGTGGAGTTTCTGGATCGCCTACATCCTGACCCGTCCGCTGGGTGCCTCGATCGGCGACTATCTCTCCCAGCCGAGCGCAGACGGCGGTCTCGGACTGGGCACCGTCGTGACCAGTGCGCTCTTCCTGATGGTCGTCGTCGGTTTGGTGGTGTACCTGTCGGTGACGCGCAGGGACGTGATCGAGCCGGAGCAAAGTGCCCGACGGACGGCTGCCTGAAACCGGCAAATCTGAACGTTCAGGTTATTTTCAGGATGTTCCTGACATCGTGGGAGCGTCGGCCGTTTCCTCGCGGTCGGCTCATCCTGACAAGGCGCTCGTCCCTCCGGGACGGGCGCCCCGCTGCTGGACGGACAGGAGCATCGGACGATGGAGCGACCCGAAGTCCTCACCGACCTCGACGTCGCCGGCACGCACCGCCCGGTGGCCGGTACGGCGAAGTCGGTGATGAAGAAACTGCCCGAGGTCACCCTCGCGTTCTGGATCATGAAGATCGCGGCGACCACCCTGAGGGAGACGGCCGGCGACCTCTTCGCGCAGACCCTGAAGCCGGGCTGCTTCCTCACCACGACCGCCCTGTTTCTGATCTTCGTGGTGACCCTGGTGGTCCAGCTGGGATCACGCCGCTACTGGACCATCGCCTCGGCGACCGAGGCGGAAGCGGTCAGCCGGCCGGCACGCTGACGGTGAACCGTGCCCCGGGCGCGTATCGGGGGTCGTGGGACACCTCACCGCCGACGGCTCGGGCAAGGCGCCGGGCCAGCGGCAGTCCCAGTCCCGCGCCGTCGTGTCCGTCGGCACGGTCGGCGCGTCGTCCGGGCTGGAAGAGCTCGGCTGCAAAGGTCGCGGGTACGCCGGGGCCGTCGTCGGTGACGTCGATGCGTACGGCTGCGGGTCCACGACGCACGACGACGGTCACGCTGGAGTGCGCGTACCGAGCGGCGTTGGCCAGCAGCGGACTGACGATCCGCTCGAGCAGGGCGGGCGCGATCCCCGCCTTCAGGTCCGGATCAGCCGCCTCGACGGTGGCCCTCACCCCTGGCGGCGCTCCGAGGTGCTGGATCAGGCCGCGCAGGACGGGCACGACCTCCACGGTGCCGGGGACCTCCGAGGGATTCACCGCGTTTTCGCGTGCCTCGTGCAGAAGGGTGTCGCAGATGGTGCGCATGGACTGCGCGGCCTCGTCCATCACCTCGTGGGTGGCTCGGGTCTCAGCGGCGGAGCGCGGCCGGGACCGCCACCAGTCGAGCTCGATGATGATGCGGCTGAGCGGGGTGCGTAGTTCGTGGGACAGCTCAGCGGTGAGCTGCCGCTCGTGGCGCAGCACCGCGCGTATGCGGTCCAGCAGTGCGTCCAGCGAGGCACCGAGCCGGGCGAGTTCGGCGGGCCGTTCCGCAATTCCGAAGCGGTCGTCGGAGGCGACGGCGCTCCACTGGGTGGCCTGGTCGGTCATCGTGCGAACCGGCCGCAGCGCTCTGCCGACGGCCAGGCGTGTCAGTGCGTAGGTGCACGCGAGCATGACGGCGTCCAGGGCCAGTGAAGCCAGCAGCAGGGTGTCGGCCGAGCTTCGGTAGGGGGCGAGGTTCAGCGCTGTGACCACGGTGGCGGCGGCGTGGTGGCCGGGCACGGGCTGGGAGCACAGCCGGACGTTCTCGGCAGGGACGGTCGCGCAGGCGCGCCTTCCCGCGGCCGCGAGTTGCACGGCGGCTCTGGTCAGGGGGCTGTGGGCCGTGGTGGAGGGCGGCTGTTCGAGCAGCCGTGTCCCGGCGTAGATCCACACGTTCGCGTCGAGCAGCTGGTCGTGGGCGGTTTCCACGACGCGTACCCGGGGGCCACTGGTGTCGACGGTCGTGGCGACGGCGGCGGCCCGGGTCCGCAGCTCGTCGTCCGCCTGGTGCTGCAGGTGCCGACTCGTCACAGCGTTGAAGGCCACGGTCAGGACGGTCATCAGGAGCGCGGCGGTGGTCAGGGCCACGAGCGAGAGCCGGCCGCGCAGTGTGCGCGGAGCCAGACGGCGCAGAAGCCGCTTCATGACAGCCGGTGTCCGACCCCGCGGGCCGTACCGATGGTCAGGCCGCTGCCGGCCGTCCGCAGCTTGCGGCGCAACCGCGTCAGGTACTGGTCCAGGGTGTTGTCGCTGACCTGTGCGCCTTCCGGCCAGGCCGCCCGGACCAGATCACGGCGGCGGACGATGCTTCCGCCCGCGGCGACGAGGGCGGCCAGCAGGCGGAACTCGGTCGGGGACATGGCGACGTGGGCTCCGCGCACGGTCACGCTGTGCTCGACCGCGTCCAGGACCAGCTCTCCGGCCGTTACGGAGGGCGTCGGCCCGGCGCGTTTGAGGGCCGCTCGCAGCCGGGCGACGAGCTCGGCGAGGTGGAACGGTTTGGGCAGGTAGTCGTCGCCTCCGGCGGAGAACCCGGCCAGCCGGTCGGTGAGCTGGTGCCGGGCGGTGAGGAAGACGATCGGGGCGCAAAACCCGTTGGCGCGCATCGCCTGGCACACGTCCCGGCCGTCCGCGTCGGGCAGCCCGATGTCGAGGACGGCGGCGCAGACGTCCCCTGAGACCAGGCGCAGGGCGGTGGCGCCGTCGGCGGCGCAGACAGGGTCGAAGTCCTCGTCGGACAGGCTGCGGCGCAGGACGTCACGCAGGGCGTGGTCGTCTTCGACGACCAGGATCTTGCGGCGCATGCTCCTCCGTTCTCCGGTGCCCTTTTCGACTACAACCTCGTAGACCGTCTACCGCACTGTAGACGACGAGAGTGACAAGGCTCGAGGCCACCCATGGTCACGGAGCGCGCCGACAGCGTAACGGCACCGGTCGCGGGGTCGGGGACGCCAGTCAGAACCACTTGATGGTGGCGACGGCGATCAGCGCGGCGAGGGCGCCGAGTCCGCCGAGGATTGCGACGCCTGCGGCGATCTTCACGCTGGCGGAATGAGCCTCACGCCAGCTGAGCTTCCGGGCCGCGCCCCGGATCAGCCGGTGCCCCTCGGCGGACGAGAAGGTGTACTGCTCGGAGCGGGAGCCGTCCAAGGTCCCGCGCGTGGTGACGTACACGCTCCGACCGACGGACACCGTCTTTCCCAGCCGCACTCCGCCCAGGCCCGCCTCGTACTCGACGGTGCGGACGACATCCGTCAGCGTGAAGATCTTCTTCTCCGGACGCAGCGCGACGCGGTAGGTGTGCACCTGGGTGATCCGGCGGCGGGTCAGCAGTTCCCGCCACTGCGGGACGTCGACGTCCACAGTCAGGTCGAATCCCCCTTCCGCACGGCGCATCCGGTACGGCGTGCCCACGGCGTCGGCCTCGATGGTGGCGTACAACTCCTCAGCGGCATCTGCGCTGTTGGCGCCTATCATGGGCACGCAGAGTAACAGCGCGCCAGCGGTGCGCCAGGGCACGCTGTGGCCCGCCGGGATGGGCGGGCGGGCGCTTCCAGGGCGGCCGGCAGGGCTGCGATCGAGATCGGCTACTGGCAGCGGGGGCAGCGGTCCTCACTCGTGGGGTACGACGGCCAGCGGGCAACGGACGTGATGGACGGCGGCATGGGTGACGGGGCCGATGCGCGGAACCGTAGGCCGCTCGGACAGGCGGCGGCCGACGACGAGGAGGCTGGCCGCGGAGGCGGCCCGGACCAGCACGGTGGAGGCCTTGCCCGCCACAACGGTCTCCAGGACCTCGGTCTCCGGATACTTGTCACGCCACACCTTCAGCACGGCGGACAGGAAGTCCCGCCACTCCTCTGCCTGCCCGGGATCGTTGATCAGACCGATGTCCCCCGGGCCGAGACTGATCGCGGAAGGCGGCTGCCAGGCGTACACGACACGCAGCCGGGCGTGCCGCAGCCGGGCCGCCTCGAACGCGAACTCGATCACCTCGTCGCAGGCATCGGCGAGGTCGATGCCGAGCACCACGTCGCGGAAGCCGGTGCGGGTGGACGGGCTGCCGTCGTCGGCCGGGAAGTGCTCGTCCTCGGCCTCCTCCCCCGCCCGTACGAGGACCACGGGGCGCGGGGCCGTCGCGACCACCCCTTGGGCGACCGAGCCGACCAGGACTCCGGTGATGCCGCTGAGGCCTCGCGAGCCCAGCACCAGCAGTTCGGCCTGCTCGGTGGCCCTCAGCAAGGCCGCGGTCGCCGGGCCTTCGACCTGCTCGTCGGTGAGGCGCACGTCGGGCACGGAGCCACGGATGTGCTCCTCGGCCTGCCGCAAGGTGCGGCGCGCCATATGCCGCTGCGCGGTGTTCGCGGGTTCGCCCTCCGTCTGACGGCGTTGCCAGTTCCGGGCGTGCACCAGTCGCAGCGGTCGGTCACGACGCACCGCCTCACGGGCGGCCCACTCGACGGCGGCGAGGCTCTCGGCAGATCCGTCCACTCCGACGATGACGGGCGACAGCATGGCGCGCACCTCCTGCGCTCGGTCTGCTCGTTACTGTCAGTGTCTTCCCGCGGTCATTCGGTGGGTATGGGCCGCAAGGACTCCCCCGGGCCCATTCGGCCCCTGCGCTGCGCCGGTCCTGAAGGGGGCGCCACGATAGGGGACGCGAGGCCGGGTTGCCCCTGTGCGAGAGGCGGACCGTCGTGAACCGTGTCACCATTGTCCGCGCCGTGTCCGCCAGATCTGCGCCGTCTTCCCTACGCCGGACAACTCGTCGGCTGGACCGAAGACTTCCTGGACATCACCCTCAAGACCGTCTCACGCCCACGGGCGTCTCGCCAGCCGACGGTGACGGCGCATGAGTGCGACTACGCGTGCTCCAGAGCGTTGTTTCTGCCGGGATCGACGTCGCCCAGCGGTCAGAGGCTGGAGAGCAGGCCGTCGAGTGGGGCTGGGACTCGGTCGGGGTCAAGGGCCTCTACGAGAACGCGGCCGTAGTGGATCTTGCGCCCCTTCTTCGTTCCGAGGAAGCGCCTGAACTGCTGCTGCGGGGCGCGGCCCTGCTGTGCGGGCTGGCGCAGGAAGGTCCGCAGGGCACGCAGGTCGCCTTCCGCCCGGACGAGCTCCTCCACCCGCGTCACGCCCAGCACGCGGATGAGCTCGTCTTCCAGATCCGCCGCGCAGACGAAGAAGCCTTGCTGTGCCGCACTGACCCGTTCGAAGCCGCGTGCGTAGTAGGAACGCTCCGCCTCGTCGCACAGTCCCGTGAGGCGGAGATCCAGACCAGGTGAACCGAGGAGTCGGGCATAGTGCCCGACGCTCATCGCGCCGCCGATCGGCAGGACGCAGACCCCTTCGGCGGCCAGGTTCCGGCCGCGGCTCTCTGCCAGCGCGTTGACCGCCGCGACATCGCTCGGCCCTTCGAGCAGGACGGCCGTCCGGACGCACAGCCGCGCGGCCAGCTCCTGCGCGGGGTCGCCGGGGCCACCCGCCGCCCACGCGGTGACCGCGTCCCGGAACGAACCCATGTCAGCCATGAGACGAGTCTCAGCCCGTTCCGGCCACAGCGCGAGGGAATTTCCGCGGGTGCGTCGATCGGCGGTGAGCAGTCGGACCCGAAGCTGCCGCCCGATGAGGCGAGTCAGACGGATTCCACAAGGTCGTCTCACTCAAGTCCGGGTCAGCGGTGCCTTCTTGGTCAGATGTGGAGTTCGGGCGGGAAACCGGTCCAGCGCGGTTCTGCGAACGGGTGCCGCATGTCGTTGTAGAAGAGTACGGAGGACGGCCTGTCGGGGGCGTATCGGATGATCAGGGCCGCGTTGCCGTGGTAGCGCCACCCGGGTGCGTCGAGGGCGGCTCGGACCAGCCATCCGATGAGGAAGTTGTGTGATGGACGCCAGGCCCTTCGTGCATGGTTCCGTCGCGGCTGTCCGAAGGGCCGCGGGATGGTTCCGCTCGCAGGCCCTGTCAACGGGGCTTCGCGGTCGGGTGGCCGCAAGCACGTTGAGGCATTCGGAGGAGAGGAGTGCAGGTGTCAACCGATCGGCAGCACATGGACCTTGAGGCATACACGGCCCACACGCGGAACGGGCCGTGCTTCGTCTGCTCGTTCCTGGCCCAGGACCCGGACTACGGGCACGAGACGGTCTTCGAGGACCAGGACCACGTGGCGTTCCTCGACCGGTGGCCCACCGTGCGGGGGAAGGTGCTCGTCGCGCCGAAGGCACACATCGAGCATGTCGTCCGCGACCTGGATGAGGTGGCCTACCTTCGGCTCATGCGGGTCGTCCGCGAGGTCGCCCTGGCCGTCGAGAGCGTCTTCCCGTCCGAGCGGACGTACCTGTACTCCCTCGGCAGTCAACTGGGCAACGCCCACCTCCACTGGCACATCGCCGCCCTGCCGGCCGGTGTCCCCTACGAGCAGCAGCAGTTCCACGCCCTGATGACCGAGGGCGGGATCCTGTCCGTGTCATCGCAGGAAGCGGCCGAAATGGCCGCGCGCCTCCGGGCGGCCATTGCCGCCCGGGGCGTCCTTCGCATGCCGGAGGAACCCGGAAGCGTGTGACCATGCTGGTCGAGGAGAGCGTCAGTCATGGGCGACTACTGCGACGGGGGCAGCCGCGTGGTGCAGGACCGCGTGGGCCACGGGGCCGAGGCGGGCGCCGAAGGAGGCCCGGCGGATACGCCGCCCGACGACGACCAGGGAGGCATCGCGGGAGGCCTCGATCAGGAGGAGCGAGGGGCTGCCGAAGTGGGGCTGCTCGACGACCTCCACGCCGGGAAACTTCTGTCGCCAGGGGCTCAGCACCTCGGTCACGGCGGCGGCGTCAGCCTTCGCCGTCTCCCGCTCGACCGCGGGTTCCAGGGCCATGCCGTAGGCGTAGTAGGGCGGCGGGTTCCAGCCGTGTACGACACGCAGCGGCACGTTCCGGCGCGCGGCGGCGTCGAAGGCGAACGCGAGCAGTGCCGCGTCGGGACTGCCGGCGTCGAGCCCCAGGACGACGGGACGGATGGCGGCCGCGGTGGACGGGACGCCGGTCCCGTCCACCGCGGGTTCGTCGGTGGCCCGCTCGCCGGCGCGGACCAGGACGACGGGCCGCTCGGTGGACGCCACCACCGCGAGCCCGACCGAGCCGACCAGGAAGCCGCGGATCCCGCCAAGGCCGCGCGAGCCGAGGACGAGCAGTTCGGCGTCCCGCGCCGCGCGGGGGAGGGCCTCGGCGGGCTGTCCTGTGACGTGTTCGGTGGTCACCTCGACGCCGAGGTGGCGCGACCGGAGCGAATCGGCGGCCTCTCGCAGCACCCTCTCGGTCCAGTGCTGGTGGGTGTCGGCGCCCAGCAGCAGCGCCAGGGCCATGGGCTCCGGTACCGGCTCCCAGACCTGGACGAGCTTCACCGCCAGTCCGCGCAACTCTGCCTCGCGGGCCGCCCACTCGGCGGCGGCCCGGCTCTCGGGCGAACCGTCGAGACCCACGGTGATGGTGCGGGGCATGATCTTCACCTTCCAGTGTCGTTTCAGGGAGTTCTGTGCGGGAGGGGCCGGTCCTTCACCAGGGTCGAAGGGCCGGTGGGGGGCGGCGCGACGGGCCGCGGGTTGCGGGGCCGTCGCGCCGTGGTGCCGTCGCGCCGTAGGTGTTTCAGCGCAGCCAGGTGTGGTCGCGGACGACCGGCAGCCGCGCCCACAGGCGGCCCAGGCCCCAGGTGGCGCCCGCGCCCGCTGCCGCCACGGCGACCAGGGCAACGGCGTAGATCACGTGGTAGTCGGCGAACGGATTCGTCGACATGCTTGGCGATCCGTTCGACAGGTGCTTGGCCGGTGGCCACTCGGCGATCCACATCAGCGCCATCATCGCCGTGCCCGCCACGGCGGCCGGCCGCAGCGCCACACCGGTCATGGCGGCCGCGCCGATGGCGAGCAGGCCCAGCATGAACAGCCAGTCCGCCCACGTCTGGCCGGCCCACGAGTGGAACGTCGACTCCATCGGCCCGGCGGCGACGGAGCTGAGGAAGCCCTTCGTCGGCGATCCGCCATCGATCCAGCCCTTGCCGGAAGCGGTCGCGTAACCGAAGCCGAAGGCCTTGTCCAGGAACGCCCACAGGAAGACGAAACCGGTCAGGATGCGCAGGGACGCGAGGGCGTACGCCTGAGCGGCGGTGTGCGTGTCGAGGGGTGCCGACGCGGCGGACACGGAGGCGGAGGCGGTCCGGTTCCGGCGGAAGACCGGCAGATGGAAGCCCGGGCTCCGATGAGGGTGCTCGTCCACGGCCATGGCAGTGATCCCTTCGCGAGTGTCCGGTCCTTGTCCTTTCGCTCCTCACTCTCGTCGCGGGCGCCGCCCACCGCCGGATGCCGAAGGGCCACAACCGTTGGGCTGAAGGTCCTCACTACGGGGCCAGTTGGGTGAGTGCGCCATGAACGGCCCAGGTGCGCACCCCGACCTTCGCGGTCACCAGGATGCACACGTAGGACTCGGCCTTACTCCCTGTTCTCCACCTCAAATACTAGGGAGTATCACCACGGGGGCGGACCGCCCTGTGAACAGTGCACCGGACAGCACCGAGCGAGCGAAGGTCCTGGATGGCGGTCACGGACGGCGCCGAGGCCGACAGTGCCAAGCGTCGATGCCGTCGACATGTGGTTCCACCGGATCGAGGGCAGTCCTCGGACGACTTGCGGCAGCTTGCCGACGAGATCGTGGACATCGTGGTCGGAGGGCTGATCCTCGGTCCGGTGCGCTGAGGCTGCGCGGCGTGCGACCGCGCGGTGTACGAGTGTGCGGTCGCCCGCCCGGCGTCACGGGAGCACTCCCTTGGGGCGGCGAACGAACCGGACGTTGCCGGATGTGACACGCGTCCGAGCGATGGCCAACACCTCGGCGGCCGCGTCGACAGCCGTCACCGACCGCGCCCGTGCTGCGAGCACCGAGGTCCACTGACCCGTCCCGCAAGCCAGTTCCAGCACGTCCCCGGCAATCGGGAGCCCATCGGCGGCGGACAGTAACTCCCGCAGATCCTCACGTTCCGCACAGGGCCTGTCGTACTGGGCCGCACCGGCCCTGTAACAGGCCATCGTTCTGCCAGAAGAGCGTCCTCATCGACGGCCATGACCCCGACCATACAGACGATGACCCCTCGTCAGGATTCCCCGGCCGTCATCCGAGGACTAGCGGGAGTTTCGCGGCCGGCTCGCCCAGTTCGGACTTCTCCTCTTCGGTGGGGGCACGCCGTCCCGTGCCGACCAGCAACGCGTCCTTGTCCGCGAACGACGCGGGGAACGCCGTGCCGGCGATCTTCTCCAGCATCTCGCGTGACCGGGCAAGCCCCTCCGCGGGTGGTTCCGGCACGTGAGGGAGGTGGGCGACGAGGTCGAGGTGGTGCAGCGTCCACTCCAGGACGTACGCGGAGAGGTAGTCGCCTGCGGTGAGGACCTCTCCGCGGGTGCCGACCCGCAGGCCCGGGTCGGCGCGTTCGGCGGCGCGACCGGCGGCCGAGCCGACGTCGTCGAGGTGGAACTTCAGCAGCCACGGCTCCTCGTACGCGGCGGCCAGCCGGACGATCAGCGCGTCGAGCGGGTCGTCCCCGGTCGGCGGTGCGTCCGCGACGTTCCAGTAGGTGACCGCGTCGCGGGTCGGTACCGTTTGGGCTGGGGTCACGAGGGTGATCAGGACGTCTTGTGCGTCGACGATCAGGTGGCACACCAGGTCCCGCACGAGCCAGCCGGCACAGCCGGACGGCTGGCCGAAGTCCTCGTCCCGGAGCTCGGCGACCGCCGTGCGCAACGCTGTCCACGAGCGTGAGAAGAGATCCACATCGGCACGGTAGTCCGGGGCCGGAATGGCGGACAAGACACCAGCGTCCATATGATCACCTGCTGCTACGCTGGCCGATCCCGCTCGGCCCACCCCGCGTTCCGCATCCTGGCGAACGAGGTGTCCAGGCCTCTCTTCAGCGCACCTGCCAGGGGACGCTCCACGCAACCGTGGACCAGGTAGCTCAGCATCAGGAAGCCGGCGATCAGCACGGCGACCAGCAGCCGTGCGTCCATCGTGTCCCGCAGGCGGCTGATCAGCGCCGTACCGGCCGCGTAGTGCATCAGGTAGAGCGGGTAGGTCAGGCTCCCGGCGGTGACCAGCCACTTCCAGCGGATGCGGTCGGTCAGACCGAGGGCGATGGCGATCATGACGAGCAGGAACACGGTGTAGAGGAGCACGGCGCCCCGCCAGCTGGAGACGTGCTCGACCTCGTCGATGCGCTGCCCCAGCTCCCGCTGGCCCATGAGCCACGACATGGCGAGGATGCCCCACAGGAGCAGGTCCTGGCCGAAGCGGTGCATGAGGTAGAGCGCGAGGCCGGCGATGAAGTACCAGGCGGCGTCGGGCCCGGCGAGCAGATCGAGGAGGGGGAAGGAGGCCACCGGCGCGAGCATCGCGGCGGCTCCCCACACACAGCAGAAGACGACGACCTTGCGGTACGTCAGCCCGGTGACCACCACGAGCAGGAAGAGCAGGTAGAAGCGGAGCTCCGCCCACAGGGTCCAGTAGACGCCGTCGACGTTCTGCACGCCCGAGCCGGACTGCAGCATCGTGAAGTTGAGCAGGACGTCGCGCGGCCGCAGGCGCTCCCAGACGCCCGGCAGGGCCACCAGCACGGCCGTCGTGAACACGATCGCGAACCAGTACGCCGGGTAGAGCCGGATCACGCGCGAGACGAAGAACTGGCGAGGGGTGCGGCCCCAGCACGACATGCAGATCACGAAGCCGCTGATCACGAAGAAGATCTCGACACCGATCCAGCCGTACGTCGCGAAGTGGAACACCGTCGGCATGATGTCGGAGACGGGGCGGTCCCATATCGCGTTGCCCGGCTGGTCGACCCGGCGCGTGCCCGCGTAGTGGTGCACGGCGACCATCAGGGCGGCGATCAGGCGGATGGCGTCTATGGCGTACAAGCGGGGGCGGGCCCGTCCGGAGGTGGCGGGCACGCGCGGCCGGGCGGGCCGTGGCAGTCGGCCGGTCCCGGCCACGGTCCCCGGTGCGGGTTCGGACAATGTGCCCTGCGCGTCACGCATCGGCGCCCAACCCTCCTTACGAAGAATTCACGACTGGATGATCACGGACGCCTCACGTTACGGCCCTCTCGGCCACCCCTCGCCACAAAAGTGCAGGTGGGTAAGCCGAAGTTGCCAAATGCTCATCGAGCCGACCCGAAGGGTTCGCCAAGACTTCAGGCGGGGCCCATCGGATCCGCGGCGCCCAGGTCAGGAGCTCTGCCCGATCGGCAGCGGAATTCGGTCCAGGAACCAGTACAGGCTGATCGTCACGATGACTGTCGTCAGCGTGACCGCCACCCAGCGGGCCGCGGGCGTCCGGCGGGCCAGGGTCAGCAGGGGGAAGAGGACGGCGATGAGCACAAGTTGGGCGGCCTTCCCGGCCGCCGGGTCGGCGAAGGCGTCGGGGGCGCCGGGCTCGATGTCGTCGGCGAACGGGTCCTCACCGGTCACCATGACGTGGACCTGCTGGTGGTCGATGTACCGGTCGTCGACGACCGCGGAGAGCCTGGTCGTGCCCCTGGCCGCGCCACGGGCGCTGGTCAGCAGGTCCCAGGCCCGGGTCCTGGTGTTCCAGGCCCGCAGTCCGGCGAGGCACTCGGGGTCGATGACGCCCTCCCAGCGGAGCACCGGGGTGTCCACATGGCCCTTCTTCTGGTCCGCGGCCGGGACGCTGCTCGGCGCCGGTTGCCGAGCGTGGCGCGGGCCTTGGGCTCCTTGCCGTCGACGGTGAGGGACTCGGTACCGGCCTCACCGGAGGCCGGAGATGTGGCGGTGACCGTCTGGGCGCCCCGCACCAGGCGTGGGTGCGCCGGCCGGGGCGTTGTTCACCGTCACGATGTGCTTGACCGTGCGCCGGAGGCGTTCTTCGCGGCGATGGTGTGCTTGCCGTTGGCCAGCTTCTTCCTGCCCTCGAGGTACTCCCCGTCGGCCGGGCTGAGGGCGGGCGCGACCCGGGAGACGGGGTGGAGGGCTTGAGGTCCTTGCCGTTGCCCGAGTCGGGGTTCGCATGAGCGGATGTCACCAGACTGGTGACGACAAGCATGGCAGTCGCTCCGCCGGCCATGAGCCGTCCGCGACTTCTTGCCGGCTGCATCTGACGCTGTTCCTTCCATCGTGTCTGCAGGGCGTCGGACACGGTGGGCGGGCCAACCAGTCGAATGCATGTCAGAACCGAACTTATGAAGGTGGGAACTTCAGCTTCCGGGTCGCCGGCAGGGCATGCGTAGAGCCGCTGACCAGGGGCCCGACGGGCACTCCCCCGAGCCAGGACGCCCGCCGGGTGCCGTGCTTGTGTACCCGTATGGACAACTACTTGACGAATTCATTACAGAAAGCCCTCCACTTGTTCGGTCCGCACGCCTCTGGCTACAGTCGGCCGCCATGACTGCAGACCTCTCACTGATCCGGGGCAGCTTCGCGGCTGTTCAGCCTCATGGCACGCAGGTGACCGCGTACTTCTACGACCACCTGTTCGCCCACCATCCCGATGTGCGCCCCCTGTTCGCGGCTCACCTCGACGAGCAGCGCGACCGCCTGTGGGCGGCGCTGGGTGCCCTGGTCGCCAACCTGGAGAACACCGACACGCTCATAGGCATGCTGGAGAACCTGGGGCGCCGCCACGCGGGATACGGCGTGCTGCCCGAGCACTACCCGGCCGTGGGGGCCAGCCTGATCGCCACCTTGCGCCACTAAGGGGCCGATGCGTGGACACCGGCCGTCGAGGAGTCCTGGGCGGCGGTCTACGGGTTGATCAGCAACACCATGCTCGAGGCCGGCGCTGCCGCCTCGAGCTGAGCCGCCGCCGGCGGCTCCTCGCAACGAGCCGCCGACCGGCCCCATTGTCCGAAAGTGAAACCTTGATGTCAGCCACCGGAGGGCGGACGTGAGCGATGCACAGGCGCTGAGAGATTCCTTCGCCCTGGTCGGCAAGTCGGGGGACGAAGTGCCCCGGTACTTCTACTCCTACCTGTTCATCATCGCGCCGGAGGTCCGGCCGATGTTCCCGGTGTCCATGGGGGCCCAGCGCGATCGGCTCGTCGCCGCCCTGGGCCGGATCGTCGCGGAGGCCGACGATCCGGACCGACTCGTTCCGTACCTGCAGCAACTGGGCCGAGACCACCGTAGGTTCCAGGTGGTGGCACAGCACTACGAGGCGGTGGGGCAGGCGCTGCTGGCCACGCTGGCGTACTTCCTGGGCGAGGCGTGGACCCCGCAGCTGCAGCGCGGCTGGACCGAGGCCTACACCCTGGTGGCCCGCACCATGGTGCAGGCCGCCGAGGCCGACGGCGCGGTGAATCCCGCGTGGTGGAACGCCGAGGTGGTGCGGCATGAGCAACGCGGCTTCGACATCGCGGTCCTCACCCTGCGCCTGGACCAGCCGATGGCGCACCGGGCCGGGCAGTCCGTGATGGTGGAAGCCCCGATGCTGCCGAGCACCTGGCGGGCGTTCACCCCGGCCAACGCACCTCGCGCCGACGGGACCGTCGAGTTGCACGTACGCGCCGTCGACGGCGGCCTGCTCAGCCCCGCCCTGGTGTACGGGCTGCGGCAGGGCGACGTGCTGCGCCTCGGAGCCCCGGTCGGCGACAGGCTCACGCTCCAGTCGTCCGGCGGCCGGGATCTGGTGCTGATCGGCGGGGGCACCGGCCTGGCCCCACTGCGCGCCCTGGTCGAAGAGATGGCCCAGCACGGCCCCCCGCGCCGGGTCGACCTGTTCGTCGGGGCGCGCGACAACCACGGCCTGTACGACATGCCCGTGTTGAGGCATCTGGCGCAGTCCCACCCATGGCTTCGGGTCACGCCGCTGGTCGGCGCGGACGCCGGCACCGTCGACAACCGCAGCCTCGCCGGCCCGGTGCTGCGCGCCGCCGCGTGGAGTGGATGCTCCTTCTACGTCTGCGGCTCGCCGGCCATGGTCTCGGCGACAGTGCGCGATCTGGCGGACGCGGGCATTCCGCACGACCTGCTGCACTACGAAGACGCTCGGTGATCGGAGAAATGTGAACGAGACAGGAGCAGCGCATCCTGAGGAGCACCTGGTGACGCCCGAGACCCTTCGGTCGATGACCTTCCCCCGAGCTCCCCTGACCCGTCGCGGCTACAGCGAGGAGGCGGTGCACGACGCCCTGCGCCGCTGCGCGTCGACTCTGACATCGCTGACGGAGGAGAACGACCGGCTGCGGACGGACATGCAGCGCCACCGGGACTGGATCCGGGCGAACAACATCGGCGACGGCAGCGCGCCCACCGGCGTGCCGACGGTGGACGCCGTACTTCAGCAGGCCCGCGCCCAGCAGGCGGCCGAGCAGACCGTCTTCGCGGCCCGCGAACAGGCGCGCAACATGGTGCGGGCCGCCAGGGCACAGGCCGAGGCGATCCTCCAGCGGATGTGGGAACAGGAGACGCAGGCGGCCGGCGGCGACCAGGAGGAGACCGTGCGGCTCATCGCGTACCTGCGGCAGATCGCGCAGTCCCTGAGCGTCACCGCGGACCAGTACGCCAGCAAACACGCGCAGCCCGCCTCCTCCCCCTCCCCCGCGGCCCCCACCACCACTCCGCACGGCGTCTGACCGGTACCGCCAGTTCTCGTGAGGCCTGCGGGACGCGGCCGCCGTCAGCTTCCGCGGACCAGGCGTGCGGTGACCGTCTTGGGGCGCTGGTACTCATGCAGGGCCAGTGTGCTCAGGTCCGTGCCGTGGCCCGAGGCGCCCCGACCGCCGTGCGGGAGTTCCGCGGTCTGCACCAGATGGCAGTTGAGCCAGGACTCCCCCGCGTTCAGCCGGCCGGCGAGTTCCAGCCCGGTGGTCAGATCACGGGTCCACACGCTCGCCGCCAGCGCCTGCGGGACTCCGTCGGCCAGTGCCACGGCCGCGTCCAGGTCTTCGGCGTGCTGCACGGTGAGCAGCGGGCCGAAGACCTCCTCCACCACCGCGGGATCGTCGTCGGGCAGGTCGGCCAGGATCCGGGCGGGCCGCCAGAAACCGTTGTCCTCCCCGGGCCGTGGGGCGATGCCAGCCGCGAGGTTCCGCCCGGCGGCGCTGGCGGTGACGATGCCGTCGTAACGGGCCAGCTGATCGGCGTTGTTGAGTGGACCGAAGTCCCGTCCCGCCAGGCATTCCCGTGCCGCGGCGGCCAGTTGCTCCACCGCGTGCTCGTAGTTCTCGCGCAGGGTGATGACTCGGGCGGGGGCGGCGCAGCTCTGCCCGGCGTTGTAGGTGCAGGCGCGGGCCAGTTGTGTCCAGGTGTCGTCGGGCGCGTCGGGCAGGACGAGCGCGGGGGCGTTGCCGCCGAGTTCGAGACTGACCCGGCGTCCCGCGGCACGCGCCGCCACGTCGGCCCCGGCCGCCGCACTGCCGGTGAAAGCGACCATGTCGACATCGGCCTCGACCAGCAGCCGACCGGTCTGCCGGTCGCCCGGGACCGCGGTGAGCACGTCTGGGCCGAGCGCTTGGGCGGCGTGCTCGGCCAGGAGTTCCAGGGTGTCCGGGGTGGTCTCGGCGGGTTTGGCCACCACCGTGTTGCCGGCGGCCAGGGCAGGCGCGCACCGCCAGGCCGCCATCATCAGCGGATAGTTCCAGGGTACGACGACACCCACGACCCCGAGGGGTTCCCAGCGCACCCAGCTCTCGTGGCCGTCGACCAGCCGTCCGGCGGCCGGCGCCGACTGGGCGCGGACGGCGGACGCGTAGAACCGGAAGAGGTCCGCGACCTGCTCCACCTCGCCCGCCGTCTCGCTGTCCGGCTTTCCCGTCCCGGCGGCTTCCCGCGCGACGTAGGCGTCGGCGTTCTCCTCAACCAGTGTGGCGAGCAGCTCCATCCGGCGTGCCCGGTCCCGCGGGGTGAGGCCGCGCCAGCCGGGCAGGGTCGCACGGGCGGCTTCGACCGCGGACCGCACCTCGCTCTCGCGGGCGACCGGGGCGGTGCCCCGGACTCGGCCGGTGCGGGGGTCGACGAGGGTGGTCTTCACAGTGTGGTCGCCTCCATGATTCCCTTGCACAAGTGATCAGTCTGCGGGGCACGTTCGGGGGTGAACGGCTCACAGGTCGTACGCCCGCAACCACAGCTCCAGGGTGAGCAGCAGCCACAGCTTGCCGCCCTGACGGGGCAGCAGCGCGCCCGCGCCGCGCAGCCATGTCCCCACGGTGTCCGGCCGGAACAGACCACGTCGTCGGGCGGCCCCGCCCAGCAGCAGATCACCGCCCAACTCGCGCAGCGGCCCGCTCAGCCACTGCTGCACCGGGACCCTCATCCCGCTCTTGGGCCGGTCCACGACGGTGGCGGGCAGCAGATCCCGTACGGCTTCCTTCAGCACCCACTTCTCCGCCGTACCGCGGAGTTTGAGCGCGGGCGGGGTGGCGAAGGCGTGGTCCACCACCCGTCGGTCGAAGAGCGGAGCACGGCCCTGAAGCCCCTGGGATGCGGTCAGTCGTTCGACCTTGGTGAGGATGTGATGGGCGCCCTTGGTCCGCAGATTGCAGTGGAGGAGTTGGTTGAGGAGGTGGGTCATCCGGTCCGGGCCCGTCAGGTAGGGCTCGACGAAGCGTTGCGGGGCGGGCGCGGACTCCAGAGCGGACAGCGCGTCGGCGGTCAGCAGGTCCGGAAGGTCGGTCCAGCACTTGCGGTAGGAACGCAGATAGGCGCTGGCCCGGTCCTCGTACCAGGGTGACTCGGCCGCTCCCGGAGCCCCGGCGTGCATCTCCCGGACCAGCATCGGGAGATTCTTCGGCCCGCCGAACACCGGGTCTCCGCCCTCCCCGTTGAGGACGATCCTCAGCCCGTCGCCCGCGACCGCCTCGGCGAGCATGAGGTTCGGCACCGTCAACGGGTCGCCGACCGGGCTGTCGAGCAGGGCGGCCGTGCCGGCGAGCCGTGCGGCGACTGCTCTGCCGGAGACCGTCAGCACCCGGTGCCGGGTGTGGCAGTGGGCGGCGACGAGGCCCGAGTAGCCGAGCTCGTTGGGGAGTTCGTCGCCGAAGCTGATGGAATACGTGTGGACGGGGTGGCCGTGCAGCTTCGCGGCGAGCGCTGTGACGAGCGAGCTGTCGATCCCGCCGGACAGCAGTACACCGACGGCCTCGGCCCCGGGCAGCCGCCGTGCGGTGGCCTCTTCGAGGAGGGCGCGCAGGATGAGGACGTGGTCGCCGGATCCGCCGAACCGCCCATCCGCGTCGGGCGGTTCGCCGAGCCGCTCCCGGGGTTCCCAGTGGACCGTCTCGGTTACCGCCCCATCGGCCGCCAGCCGCAGCACCCGGCCGGGAAGCACTTCGCGCACGCCCTCCAGCAGGGTCTCGTCGCCGGGCAGATAGGCGAAGGTGAGAAAGGAGCGTACGGCGGACAGGTTCACACGGGTGCCCAGGGCGGGCCAGCGGCGCAGGGGGCGCAGGGAGGTGGAGGCCGCCCAGGCGCCGGCGGCACGGGCGTAGAAGAGGGTGCGGGCGCCGACGTGGTCGCGGATCAGCACGAGGTCGCTGCCGTCGAGGACGGCGAGCGCGAACATGCCTTCGGCGAGTGCGACGCCCCGTTCGCCGAGCCGGGCCCAGCAGCGCAGCAGCAGTTCGCCGTCGCTGATACCGGACGGGGCTGGGACGCCGTCCGTCGTGAGGGCGGCGAGGAGTTCGGCGCGGTTGTGCAGGGTGACCTCTCCGACCGCACGCATCCCATGCGCCTCGAACGGCCCCTGGGCGTGCCCGGGTTCGTCCCGTACGAGGGCCAGCCCCGGCGCGACCGGCGGGGCGCCCATGGCCGCGAGGTGCAGATCGGCCATGCCGGACCGAGGGTCGGCGTGCCCGGTTCCCGACGCGAGACAGACGCAGAAGCGCGCCATCAGAGGGTCCTTTCCTGTTGCCGCGTGCCCGGATACCCGCGTACGCGTCCTTCGCCGACTGGAGGGGCGGCGCGGTCAGCCGAAGTCGTCGTCGCTCCAGTCGCCGTGGTCGTCCCAGTCCGCGCCGCTCCAGTTGTCCCCGTCGGTGCTGCCCTCGCCTCCGCCGGAGGACGAGCTCTGCGCCTGCCTGCGCAGTTCCTCCTCCTCTTCCGGTGTGAGGCTGAGCGGCGGTAGTTGGGAGGCGGTGACGGCGAGTCCCGCGACGCCGAGGCCGGCGAGGATCGCTCCCATCCGGCCGCCGAACGACGTCCGGTTGATCATGAGGGTTTCGCCGCGCCCCCAGAGGGTGCGGCCGTAGCCGATGTCCCGCCCGTAGGTCACCGTGCCGTCGGCCAGGGTGCGCTTGACGATGGTGGAGCCCAGCTGTTCGTCGGTGCCCGTACCCGCCTGGTCGTCGCGCCAGTGCACCCGGCCGGCCGGGCCGCGCCGGCGCCATTCCTGCCGGCCGTCCTCGTAGGTGCGGTGGACGCTGCCGTCGGCGAGCAGTTCGTCCGTGTAGCCGATTTCGCGTGGGCGGATCATGCTCTTCGGTCCTTGGGTCTGCGTTGCTCGGGCATACGGTCCTCGAGGTCGCGGTCGAGGTCGGGTCGAGGGCGAGCGGGGTTCATGGGTCGGGCCAGGTCATGAACCCGGCGGTGCGCAGATCGCACAGATCGCTCCAGGCGGAGCGGCGGGCCGGCCGGGGCCCGCGGGTGAGCCGCAGTACGGCGCGCAGGAGCCGGGCGGGCGGTACCGCGGCCACTTCGGCGAACCGGCCCTCGGCGAGCCAGTCGACCTCCGAGGGTCTGAGCCCGCTCGGCATCGGTCCGAGCGGTGGCACCGGGCCGGGCCTGCGTCCGGACACCAGGCGCAGCGCCTCGGCGTGCCGGGGCACCAGCCCGAGTGAAGCGACCCGGACGGGTACCGGGCCGAGCGCTTCGCGCACCCGAGCGGGCAGGGCGATCCCGGCGGGGCTCGCGTCGTGCAGGACGTGCACGGTGGCGCCCTCGGTCCGCTCCAGGGCTTCCACCAGCCGGGTGTCGAGCGGCAGATCGTCCTCGGCGCTCAGGACGGGGCAGGCCGCTTCCAGGTGCACATGGTTGGCCAGCAGCATCCGGGCGATGGAACGGTCCTGGCAGATCAACAGCCGCGGCAGCCCGTACGTGTACAGGTCGGGCTCCCGCGAGGGCCCGCCGATCGTCGGGGTGGCGGCGGGAAGGGGAAGCAGTCCGGCCGGTTCCCTGCCGCGCAGCGCCTCGGTGAACCTCGACAGCCGCAGCGGCGGGGCCGGGCTGTGCGGGATGCGCCGCACCGGCGCGGGCGTCGGGCGCAGGACGCGGCAGGTCTCGTAGTACAACTGCCGTTCCGTGAAGCGGATGTTCCCCGGAGAGGCGGCGCTCCGTGCGGCGGCGGTGATCGCCCGCTCCAGCAGGAGCCGGCCGACAGGACTCATGCGCCCTCCTCGGGCCAGGTCAGAAATCCGACGGAGGCGGCCCGCCGTCGCTGCGGATCGGCCTCCGTGCCGACCCTTTCGACGGCCCGGGAGACCACGGCCAGCAGTTTGGCGGGCGGTACTCCGACGAGCGGGAACCCCCACCCCTTGCCCAGCCACTTCAGTTGGCGGGGGCTGAACTCCCTGCTCTGTGCGAGCAGTTCCATGACGCTCGCTCCGGGCTGTTCGCCCCGCACGGGCACCGCGCGCGGGAGACCGTGCACCGCGCCGAGCGGCAGACCGATGTCGACGACCGGGCGCGCGCGCTGCGCGGTGCGGACGCGGTGGGCGAGCAGGAGGCCGTGGGCGTCGGCGTCGTGGAGCACCAGTACGGGTCCCCGGCCGGGTGTGGCCGGCAGTGCGGCCGGGTCGGCGACGAGGGTGACCCCGTATCGAGCGGTCAGACCCGCCGCGTCGAGGAAGACGGCGATGGAGCGGTCGGGGCAGACCAGGGCGAGCCCGTCGGGCGAGGCCGATTCCTCGTCGGCCCCGCCGTTGCCCGGGTGGGGGCCCGGGGTGGGATACCGGCTGTCGTCGATCACCCCGGGCGGCAGGGAGCCATAGACGCTCTTCCACGCCTTCAGTGGGCCGGTGAGGAAGGCCTCCCGGTCGAGCCGGGGACGGCCCCGGCCCACGCCCATCACCTCCGCGACCACGAAGCCGACCGCCGCGAGCAGCAACAGACCGCCGAGGGTGGCGACGACCACGCCTTTCGAACCCAGCCCGACGAGCCCCACGACGACACCGGCGATCGTCAGGGCGATGGCGCACCCCGTCTCGACCTGGGTCTCGCGCAGCGACTTGCGGGACAAGGCGTACCACAACTGCCCCGGGGTGCACCGTAATTGGCCGTCCTGGGTGAGCCCGAGCGCGGTCCTGCGGACCCGGAGATCGTTCAGCTGGAGCGGGTTGGTCTTGGGGTCCAGGGCGTACCCGCGCCCGCACTTGCCGCAGGCGTTGCCGGGTCGCTCCTTGCGCAGCAGGGACTTCTCGCAGTGCGGACAGATCACCGACGGCCCTCCAATCCGTGCGCGAGCCGACGCAGCCGGGCGGCCAGTCGCTCCCCGACGGTGGTGGCACCAGGCCCCCGCACCTGCTGGACCCGCTCGATGTCGCGCAGGGCGGCGGCGAGTTCGAGGTAGTCGACGGGGGCGAGGGTACCCGTGTGCGTTCCGGCGTACGTGGCGGACGAGGCGGACGGCGGGGTGCTGTCTGACGGGCCGGCCGCCCTGCGCTCCGCCTCGGCGGCGGTGATCGCGTAGTCCTCGTGGTCGATGCCGTAGCCGGTGTTGGCGGCCAGGATGGTCAGCGGGTCGGTGTCCCGGTTGGCGAAGGAGTGCGGCACCATCTCCGGGATGCGAATCAACTCACCCGGGGTGAGCGGCACTTCGGTGACACGGCCGCGCTCGCTGTCGTACAGGCCGCAGGACGCGTATCCGAGGCTGAGGACGAAGTGCTCCCCGCCGTGCGCATGCGGGGTGAAGGCGCTGCGCGGGCCGACGATGCCGATTTTGACGGTGGCGTTGGAGGGTCGCTCGGGCGACGTGGCGGCGTCCCCGACGAGGTAGTGGGCGAACTGCCCGTCGTCGATGAACCGAAGCAGGTCCCGCTCGGGCCCCAGCGTCCGAGCGCCGTCACGATCGGCGACGACGACGGAGCCGTCCGGCCGCAGCCGGTACAGCCGCACACCGCGCGGCAGCTCTCCCGACCCTCTTCGGTCACCTTCTGTGCCCGATGAGCCCAAGTCCCTTGTGCCTGACACCTCTTCACACGAGCTGCCGAACAAGCGCGCCTCCCCCACATGCCGCTCACGTCCGCACTCGGATGGTAGGACGCTGATCAGGAACGCGGCGAGGTTGCGGACGTGACCAAAGTCAGACACCAGGCTGAACGACGGGTGAACGAGACCCTGATGCCGGGGACCTCCGCCCGGTGTCGAAACTCAGCGGCCTGCGGCCGCCGCGCCCGCCCGACGTGCCGTCAGCTGCCGGAAGGATCCCCCAGCGCGTCATGGCGTACCGGAGCAGGCCCGGCGCAAACGGCCACGGACGCCATGAATCCCGCCAGGGGAAGACCCGACCAACCCGACCACCCCAGAACACCGAGCAGCCACAACACGCCGACGGCCACGAACGGCCGCCCCCACCCCCACCAGCAGGTCGAAGGCCCATCATCGTGCGGGCAGCCGCGACAGCACACGTCCCGCAGCGAGCGGTTCACCCGTCGCGCCGAGGCGTCCGGCTTCGAGGTCGCGCCGTGCTCCTTCGGAGACGAACAGCGACACCAGCGACACCAGCACGATCGAGGTCACGAAGTTGCCCACCCGGTCGTGGTCCCGGCTACGGCTCGACCACGATGCGGACCGGGTTGCCTTCCGGCTGCGGCACCGGCACGTCCTCCACGCCGAGTCGGCGGCCCGCACGGGAGAAGCGCGCCGCACGCATGGTCGCCGTCGTCATCAGCTCACCTCGACGACTTCCCCGAATCCCGCGAGGTGGGCCGGCCGCTCGGACTCACCTTTCGGACGGACTGAACACCCGATCCATACCCCTTTGCTGGAGCTGTACCGGATTCCAGTGCGGGCGTCCGTGGGCCAGGGCGGCACCTCGGCGGCCGGCACCTCGCCAGCGACCGACCGGATCGCCGCCGTCCGAAACGAGTCCCCCGACAGGAGGTGCCACCGCTGTTACGGAAGCCGTTCGGCCATTCGCAGGAAGCCCAGGCGGCCAGACCGCCAGGAGCGCCAAGAAGCGTCAGCTGTTTTCTTCCTGATCGCGGGGTGGTTCGGAGCGGGAACCGGCTCGGCGGCCCGCGCTCTCCCCGGATCGATGGTCCGTACAAGGGAGAGTTACGGATATATCCGCGTTTCGTAACGCGGATCCTTTTGCCGATCTGCTGTCGTCGTGAAGGGCCACAGTGTGGCGCCTCGGCACAAGCCGGGAATTCGGATGGCACGCCCGGCCCGACCAGGGTGGGTGTGCACGACCGTGAGGGGATTCATGTCTGTTTCTCGTACGGCGCTCCGCCTGATCGCCACCTGTGTGGCTTCGGGCGCCCTCGTCGGCGCGGCCGCCCTGCCGGCCCTGGCCGCCGGAGGCCACGACCGCGACAACGAAAGGAGCTTCCCGCACAGCCGCTCTGCGGAAGACGTCAGGATCGACCACGACCACGACGGTCGCCGCGGTCACTTCGACGACCGTTACCGGTACCGGGGCTGGCACCACGGCTGGTACAACAACCGGCACTGGTACCGGCACCACGGCTGGTACGGCGACCATCACCACTTCCCCGGCCGCCGCTAGCCCGCCTCGGAAGTCGCGCTGTGACGCGGAGGCCGACTGCCACCCTCTGCCACCTCCGTCACAGCCGGTGCAGCCGCTGCACCGAAGGGCCGAAGACCGTGCTGTGCGGTCTTCGGCCCTTCGGCCGCGTACCGCCGGCGCACAACCCGCCGAACGGCCGTGATCGTTCCTTTCCGATGATCGCGGTCAGCGCCTGCCGGCCCGGGCCAGCGCCTCCTCCGCCTGGGCGGCCAGCGTGCCGACCAGATCGGCAGCGGACGGCAGGTCGTCGATGAGGTCGACGGCCTCGCCGGCCCACTGCGGCAGTGGGGGAATCTCGCCTCGTGCCACGGCGTCCTGGTACGCCTGCCGGGCATGCGGGGCAGCTGCGAGTTCGTCCTCCCGGCACCGCCACGCGTCGAGGAAAGGGTGGCCGAGTGTGCGCGCGGTGTACTTCGCCGGCCACCGCGAACCACGGGCGATGTCCAGCACCCTGTTGCGCTCGGTGTCCTCCCCGCGCCCCTCGACGATCGCCTGGGCGGTCGCCGGCGCGACCAGGGCCTCGGTCGTGGCCTGGAAGCGCGTTCCGAGCAGTGCTCCCGCGGCCCCCAGCGCCAGGGCGGCCGCCACGCCGCGGCCGTCGCCGATCCCACCGGCCGCCAGCACCGGCACCGGCGCCGCCAGGTCCACCACTACGGGCACGAACGGCAGCGTGGACCGCCCGTGCCGGGCGCCATGCCCGCCGGCCTCGGTGCCCTGCGCCACGATCACGTCCGCGCCCAGATCCACCGCCCTGCGGGCCTCCTCCAGGTCGGTGGCCTGAATGATCAGCGCGGTACCCGCGCCGCGGATGCGCTCCGCGAACGGACCGGGGTCGCCGAAGGACAACATCACCGCCGCCGGCCCGTGCTCCAGCGCCCACGCGATCGCGCCGTCGTCGATCGCCCACGTCTGGAAGCCGACGCCCCAGGGTTTCCCGGCGCACTCGTCGGCCAGGACGGGCAGTTCGCGGGCCAGCCACTCCTGGTCCCCGTTCCCGCCGCCCAGCAGCCCGAGTCCGCCGCCGCGCGAGACCGCGCCCGTCAGGGCACCACCGGCCGACCCGCCCATCGGCGCCAGGACGATCGGATGCTCCACGCCGAACAGTTCCGTGAACGCCGTCGACAATGCCATGGGCGCAATCCTCGCCCACGCGTAGTGCCCGTCGCAGCGCGATCGGCGGACTCGGCGAGTTCCTGCCCCACGGGCCCTTGGGGCGAGCAGGCCGTCCGGCCGCGGCCCGGACGGCCGAGCGGCGTCCCCCGCCGAGTGCGGCGCGGGCCGGCCCCGAAGGACCAGCCCGCGGCGGCTGTTTCGCGGGGACAGGGCCACGGGGGTCTTCTCCAGCGTGAAGTCGCCCGTCGTCGTCCCTCCCTTCTTGATCTCCACGGTGGTCATCACCGGCTCGAAGCCGTCCTTGGAAGCGGCACGCATGGGCGGACATGACATGACCCAGCCAAAATAATGTCTCGCCGGAATCGTCCGGTCGCCGCTCGTGATCCGCGTGTGAGGTGGGCCACCTAACCATTGCTGACAGCGGAAACTTCGGCTTAACGTCCCCGCAATCCGTTGGAGCGGACGGGCGTCACCGGCCGGTTTCCGCTCGGCGGCGGCCTTCGGACGCGGGCTCGGAACGGAACCTTCTCCGTGCGGCGGGGCGTGTTCCGCTGCGTGGTTCCGGCAGCGCGCACCCCTGTGAGGAGTCGAGCCATGATTCTTTCCGGACGGAATCTCTCCCGATGTCGCAGCACGTGGGCGACGCCTTCTGGCCGGGCCGAGCCGCCGGGTTCCGGCGGAGGTCTGCTCTCGGTCCGCGCGCTGACCGGAGCCGTGTTCGGCGCCGCCGTGGAGGTGGCCGCTATCGTCGCGGCGCTGGCCCTGTACCCGTCCGGCTTGGGCGAGGGCGGGGAACGCCGCAGACCCGGCGGCCCCAGGCGGTCGGCGCCTTCGGACGGCACTACGGCCCTTCCGGCCGTGTCCGCCGACAGCCCGGTCCTGCTGGTACACGGTCTGTGCAGTAACCGGGCGATCTTCCACGTCATGAGACGCGGCCTGCGGCAGGCGGGCTTTCGCCGGGTCGTCGTGCTGAACTACAACTGGCTGAACAACGACGTCCGCAGCGCCGCGCGGTTGCTGGCGGAGCAGGTGGAACGGGTCTGCGAGGACAGCGGGCACGAGCGCGTCCACGTGATCGGCCACAGTCTCGGCGGCGTGGTCGCCCGCTACTACGTGCAACGCATGGGCGGCGACGACCGCGTGCACACTCTGGTCACCCTGGGCGCCCCCCACCACGGCACGCTGGCCGCGGCGCTGCCGCTGCCGCTCCGGGCGATCCGGCAGCTCCGCCCGGGCAGCGACGTGCTCGCGGAGCTCGCCGGGCCCGCTCCCGGCTGCGGGACCCGCTTCGTGGCGTTCCACAGCGACCTCGACGAGCTGATCGTCCCCGCCGCCAACGCCCGGCTGGTCCACCCCGACCTTCGGATACGCAACGTCCCCGTGCGGGCCGTCGGCCATGTCTCGCTGCCGCTGCACGGCAGGGTCGTCGGCGAGGTCTGCCGTGTCCTGCGCGATGCGCGCGTCGCCGAGCCCCTGGCCGCGGCTTGAGCCGCGACAGCCCTGCGAACGGCCCCCGCATGCCACTCTGGTGACGCGCGGGCTGTCCGTGGTCAACCGCCAGCAGGGGTACGCCGGATGACGGCCGCAGTGATGAGGTCGACCAGCTGATGGAAACGGTCGATCATCCGCAGAGGGAAGCGGTCGAGTACCTGCGCGCCGCGATCCTGCGGGCCGATCCGCTGATCACCGAGCAGGTCGAGTGGAAGGCTCCGAGCTTCTGCTGCGGCGGTGTCGACCGGGTGACTTTCCAGTTGAGGTCGAAGGACGTCCGGCTCGTCTTCCACGGGGCCCGAAGGTGAGGGACGATGCCGCCTCGTTCACGTTCGACGACGACAGCGGCCTGGTGCAGTGGCGCTCCAGCGACCGGGCTCTGGTGACGTTCAAGGACCTGTCCGAGGTCGAGGCGCACGAGACGGCGTTCATTGACCTGGTCCGGCGATGGGTCAGGGCGTGATGTGGGCAGCCGCCGGGCTGGGTCCATCGGGTCGGGCACCATTGCGTGTCGTCTCTGGGGTTCCGGCCCGCCCGGAAATGGGTGTCGGACCCGATGGCAGCAGCCCCCGGCGGCGGGTGAGAGTGGAGGCAAACCCCTTTCGACGGTCGTACCGGCGTGCGCCCTGCCGTTGCCGCCTTCCCGGGCCCGGGTGCGGGCCGCGGTGCCCCGACTGGGGACGAACCGCGAGTCCGTCGAGTCACGAGAGGAACACGGCACCGATGGCGGCAGTGCCGCGGCGGCCTGCCTGGTCGCGCCGCGCGGGCTTCCGACCGCACGGCCCGTACCGCCGGGCCGTGGCGCCTGCCCGCCGCCGCGTGCCGAGAGGAGCGCGTCATGCCTGGAACCGATGACAAGCTGCTCGGCGAGATCGCCGCTCGCACGTACCGGGACGATCCCCGGTTCGCCCGCGCCCTCCGTGCGGGCCGCCCTTGCCCGCCACGCGAATACCGCCGCACCCGGGCCTGGCTGCTGTTGGCCCTCGCCCTGGTGGCGCTGGGCACCGGTATCACCCTGGCCCACGGTCTGCTGATCGTCACCGGCATGGTCCTGGCCGGTATGGCCGGGGAACTGTGCGACCCCCAGCGCGGCGCGCGCAGACAGCGGGTTTCCCCGCCCCGTTTTTGACCTCGACGGCGCGCCTGGCGGCCGCACCGCGGTGGGCGGCCGGGGCGGCGATGAGCAGGACCGTGTGGTGCTCCGTCGGGGCCACCCGGCCGTCCTCACTCATGTCCGGCCGTCCGTCCACTCATGACCGGCCGACCCTCGCTCATGACCGGCCGACCGTGTCCTGATCGGCCGCCGTCTCCTGCGGCCCGGAGCTGGGTGCCCAGCCCTCGGCCGGTGCGCCGCCGGCCGGAGCGGCCTTGCCGAACAGGCCCGTCAGGCGGCGGGCCACCGGTTCGGTGTAGCGGGCGGCGAGCGGGCCGAGGATGACGAGGATCAACACGTACGCCGTGGCCAGCGGGCCCAGGTCGGGTTCGATCCCGGCGGTGACCGCGAGCCCGGCGATGACGATGGAGAACTCACCCCGGGCGACCAGCGTGCCGCCCGCACGCCAGCGTCCCTTGACGGAGACACCGGCCCGCTTGGCGGCCCAGTACCCAGTGGCGATCTTGGTCAGCGCGGTGACGACGGCCAGGGCGAGCGCCGGAAGCAGTACCGGCGGAATGCTCTGCGGGTCGGTGTGCAGTCCGAAGAACACGAAGAACACCGCCGCGAACAGGTCGCGCAACGGGGCCAGGAGGTTGTGCGCACCCTCCGCCACCTCGCCGGACAGGGCGATGCCGACCAGGAACGCGCCCACGGCCGCCGAGACCTGCAGCTGCTGTGCGAGGCCGGCGACCAGCAGGGTCAGGCCCAGCACGACCAGCAGCAGCTTCTCGGGGTCGTCGCTGGAGACGAGGCGCGAAATGTGCCGGCCGAACCGCACCGCCACCAGCAGCACCAGAGCGGCGACTCCGAGGGCGATGGCCAGCGTGGCGCTGCCCGCCGCCAGCCCCGCGCCCGCCAGCAGGGCGGTGATGATCGGCAGGTACACGGCCATGGACAGGTCCTCGAGGACCAGGATGCTGAGGATCACCGGCGTCTCCCGGTTGCCCAGCCGTCCCAGATCGCCCAGGACCTTGGCGATCACACCGGATGAGGAGATCCAGGTCACCCCTGCCAGGACGACCGCCGCCACCGGCCCCCAGCCCAGCAGCAGCGCCATGGCGGCGCCGGGCAGGGCGTTGAGTGCGGCGTCGACGAGCCCGGCCGGGTACTGGGTCTTGAGGTTGGAGACCAGGTCACTGGCGGTGTACTCCAGCCCCAGCATGAGCAGCAGCAGGATGACGCCGATCTCGGCGCCGATGGCGACGAACTCCTCACTGGTGTCCAGCGGGAGCAGTCCGCCCTGGCCGAAGGCGAGTCCGGCCAGCAGATACAAGGGAATGGGTGAGAACTGGAAGCGTCCGGCGAACCGACCCAGCAGCCCCAGACCAAGGATGATCGCGCCGAACTCGATCAGGAAGACCGCAGACGAATGCACGCGTATCACCCCCGTCCGAGTATCGCCGCAGCGGCATCGGCGCCCTCGCGCGTGCCGATCACGATCAGGGTGTCCCCGCCGGCCAGCCGGAGGTCCGGCCCGGGGGACGGGATCGCCTCGGCCCGCCGCAGCACGGCCACGATCGACACACCGGTCTCGGTACGCATCCGGGTCTCACCCAGCAGCCGCCCGTTCCAGTACGAGGTCGCCGACAGTTCGATGCGCTCCGCCACCAGCCCCAACTCGGTCGTCGACAGCAGGTTGGGGCTGTGATGGGCCGGCATGAGCGCGTCGATGACCGCCGCCGCCTCCCCGGCGGTCAGACGCACGGACAGCGCGCAGGCGTCCGGATCGTCCTCGCGGTACGCGCTCAGGGTCCGCGTTCCGTCCCGGTGCGCGACCACGGACAGACGGCGCTGTTCTCGCGTGGTGAGGTCGTAGCGAACCCCGATTCCCGGCAACGGCGTACCGCTCATGCGCGCAGCGCCCACGACTGTTCTCCCTGTCCGACTTGGTGGTTTCTTTAGGCAACCTTTAACGGCACCCTATCGAGTTGTGCCGAGCGCATGGAATTCGCACTCGCGACGCCGCAGCCGAGTAACGCCTTCTCCGAGCGGGTCCACGTCCGCGCAGTGATCCGCCTCACACGCTGTCACAGCGGTCGATCACGCGGTGTCTTGTGCCCGAACCCCTGAAAACGGAGGAGACACCATGGTGGAGAACACGGACGTCGTCGTGATCGGCGGTGGATACGCCGGCGTCATGGCCGCCAACCGCCTGACGCGGCGCGGCGATGTGACAGTGACGCTGATCAACCCGCGCCCGACCTTCGTCCATCGGATCCGCCTGCACCAGCTGGTGGGCGGGACCGACGATGCGGTCGTCGACTACCGGGACGTCCTGGCAGACGGCGTCCGGCTGGTGGTCGACTCCGCGACACGGATCGACGCGGCCGCGCGCCGCGTGACGTTGGCGGCCGGCGGCACGGTCGGCTACGACTACCTGATCTACGCGGTGGGCAGCGGCAGCGCCGACCCGCGCGTGCCCGGAGCGGCCGAGTTCGCCCACCCGATCGCCACCCTGGAGGAGGCGGAGCGGCTGCGCCCGATCGTCGACGCCGCTCCTCCGACGGTCGCGGTGACCGTCGTCGGAGCCGGTCCGACCGGCATCGAGACCGCCGCCGAGCTGGCGGAGGCGGGTCGCAGCGTGACCCTGGTCTGCGGTGGGGTGCTCGGCCCGTACCTGCACCGTCGGGGTCGGCACTCGGTGGCCGGGCGGCTGGCGGCGCTCGGGGTGACCGTGCTCGACGGCCCCGGCACGCAGGTGACGGCGGTGACCCGCGATGCCGTACGGCTCGGTGACGGCCGTGAGCTGCCGAGCCAGGTGACCGTCTGGACCGCCGGATTCGGCGTGCCTGACCTGGCCGCGCGCAGCGGGCTGAGCACCGACGCCCTGGGCCGCCTGCGCACGGACGAGACGCTGACGAGCGTGGACGACGAGCGCATCGTCGCGGCCGGGGACTCGGCGGCGCCGTCGGACCTGCCGTTGCGGATGAGCTGCCAGGCCGCGATACCTCTGGGAGCGCGGGCCGCCGACACGGTGCTCAGCCGGATCGCGGGTGAGCGGCCCTCGACCCTCAACGAGGTGTTCGCCGGCCAGTGCATCAGCCTGGGCCGACGCGCCGGCATCTTCCAGTTCGCCCACAGGTACGACGTCGCGCTGTGGTTCCATATCGGCGGTCGCCCCGGCGCGAAGATCAAGGAGTTGGTGTGCAGGGGCATCGTCAAGCACCTGGCCGACGAGGCACGCAAGCCCGGTTCGTACGGCCTGCACCGCGTCTCGGGAGGTGCCAAGCGCCAGGAGCTGCTGGAGTCCCAGCGCGGCGAGGCGCCGGCCACCGGCGCGCGGGCAGCCCAGCCAGGCACTCGTGAGCACCGAACAGGCCGGTCGGACCGAACGGCCACCGACGAAAGGGACCGTGCTGTGGATGCACGCTTGAACGCCCTCGGCGACCGGGGCCGTCCGCGAAGGAGAGGGGTCGAGGCATGAGCGACCACGCCACTGATCCGGCGACCGAGGCGTTCATCGCCCACCGCAACCTGCTCTTCACCGTCGCCTACGAGATGCTCGGATCGGCTGCCGACGCCGAGGACGTCCTCCAGGAGACCTGGCTGCGGTGGGCCGAGGTCGACTTGGCACAGGTGCGCGACCATCGCGCCTACCTGGTCCGGATCACGACCCGGCAGTCGCTCAACCGGCTGCGCGCGATGAAGCGCCGCAAGGAGGCGTATGTCGGCCCCTGGCTGCCCGAGCCGCTGCTGACCGCGCCGGACGTGGCCCAGGACGTCGAGCTCGCCGAGAGCGTGTCGATGGCACTGATGCTCGTCCTCGAGACGCTGTCGCCGACGGAGCGCGCCGTCTTCGTACTGCGCGAGGTCTTCGACGTCGGCTACGACGAGATCGCGGTGGCCGTCGACAAGAGCCCTGCGGCCGTTCGCCAGATCGCGCACCGCGCTCGCCGGCACGTCGACGCCCGGCGCCCGCGCAAGGTGGTCTCCCCCAGCGAGACCCGGGCCGCCCTGGAGTCGTTCCAGCGCGCGTTCGAAACCGGGGACCTGCAGGGCCTCCTCGACGTGCTCGCTCCCGAAGTCGTCCTGATGAGCGACGGCGGCGGCGTCAAGCACGCCGCGCTGCGGCCGGTCGTCGGCGCCGAGAAAGTGGTCCGCATGTTCGTCGGCGGCATCGGCAAGGTCCAGGGCAAGCTCACCCTCGAGCCCACGCTGGTCAATGGCAACCCGGCACTCTTCGTGCGCCTGGACGGCGAGATCGACGGCATCATGGCGGTCCGCGTTGAGGACGCCCGCGTCGCCGGCCTCTACTACGTCCGCAACCCGGAGAAGCTGTCCCGCGTCGAATCCGAGACCCCGCTCACCCTGCGCTGAGGACCGGTGGCGGAACAGCCGCTGCCGACCAGGTGAATCTGGCAGGGGGACGACTGGCTCGGACGTCGTCCCCCTGCCCCCGGGATCAACGGAATCGCAACAGTCGCCGCTCAATTGACGGCCGCTCCGAACCACTTGGGCAGCCGGCTGAGCAGTTCCCGCTGGTCCTCACCGACCCAGGCCACATGGCCGTCCGGCCGCAGCGGTACGGCGGTCGCGTCCAACTCCTCGCTGCCGTCTACGACGTGGTCGACCCGGTCCGCCCAACCCGTCACCGGAAGCCGGCCGGTCCGGTCGAGCAGCAGCCCGCGTCCACCGTGCAAGCCGCGTCGGCATGCGCCTCGGCGAACCCACGATGGCGTCCCTGACGGTCGCAGTGCGGGACCAGGCCGGCGTCCTTCAGGGCGGGGAGCTGCGGGTCGGGGCCCGCGCGGTCGAGGGGACGACCGCGCGAAGACGTCACTGCGGGACGTCGGTGTAGCCGCGGGCCCGGACGAGGTCCTGGGTGAGACGGGTGAAGGCGCGGGCGGCGGCGCTCTGGTAGCTGCTGCCGCGCCGCAGCAGGGTGACGGTGCGTGCGGGCAGGGCCGGTTCGAGGGGGACGGGGCGCAAGTGCGGGTGGTCGTGGGTGACGGCGTCGGGAAGCACGGTGGCGATCGGGGTGCGCCGCACGATCTCGACGAGGGCCTGGACGGAGTTGGCCTCCACCGTGATGCGGGGCTGCACCCGGTGGGCCGCGAAGTGGGCGTCGATATGGTTCCGGGTGGCGAAGTCGCCGTTCAGCAGGGCGAGTTGATGGTCACTCAGTTCGCCCACCGGTAGCGGCTCGGACGGGCCGGCCTCGGGGTCGGGGGCGCCGGTCACGAGGCTCAGGGTCTCCGTGAACAGGGTCTGCGCCACGACGCCGGGCAGGTGGGAGCCGGCGAAGGCGATGCCGAGGTCGAGGTCGTCGGCGAGCAGGGCCGACTCGATGCGGTCCTGGGTCATCTCCTGGACGTCCAAGGTGATGCCAGGGTGCCGGGTGTGCAGTTCGGCGACCAGGGGGCCCACCAGATAGGAGGTGAACGTCGGCGTCGCGGCCAGGCGCAGATGGCCGCGGGTCAGGTCCTGGACGTCCTGGACGGCACGCTGGGCGGCCGCCAGGTCCCGCAGGGCGCGGCGGGCGTGACGGGCGTACGTCTCGCCGGCGTCGGTGAGCCGCACGCTGCGCCCGGTGCGGTCCAGCAGCGGCACCCCGACGGTCCGCTCCAGTTGCCGGACCTGCTGGGAGAGCGTGGGCTGGGAGATGCGCAGGTCTTCGGCGGCGCGGGTGAAGCTGCCGTGCTCGGCCACGGCGAGCAGGTAGCGCAGGTGACGCAGTTCCAGAGCCATGGGAACGATTATAGATGCGGCCAATGGGAGACATGGGTACTGCGTCTTGGACTCTATAGGCCCAGGTCATGCATGGTGGATTCACCGAGGCCGGCAGGCCGGAACCCACCGAAGGGAGTGACTCATGCGCGACCTCGCCCAGGGCGTCACGCGTTTCCAGCGGGACGTCCACCCCGCCAAGGCGGACCTGTTCGCCCACCTCGCCGTGAACCACACGCCGCACACGCTGTTCATCGGCTGCTCCGACGCCCGCGTCGTCCCGGAGCTGATCACGGCCAGTGAGCCGGGCGAGCTGTTCGTCGTCCGGACCGCGGGCAACCTCGTCCCGTCCCACGCGCCGGGCCCCGACGCCGTGGCGGCGGCCATCGAGTACGCCATTGCTGTCCTAGGGGTGACCGACATCGTGGTGTGCGGGCACTCCGGCTGCGGCGCCATGACGGCGCTGGCCGAGGCCCACGACCTGCGCGGGGTGCCGGCGGTCGCCGAGTGGCTGCGGCACGCGGACGCCTCCCGCGCCCGTACCGCCTCCTGCGGGGACGTCGCTGCTCTGGTGCGCCAGAACGTGCTCGCCCAGCTGGCGAACCTGGTCACCCACCCCTCGGTCGCCGGCGGCCTGGCCGAAGGCACCCTCACCCTGCACGGCTGGGTCTACGACATCGCCACCGGAGACGTCGAGAACGTGGGCGCCGACGCGCAGGCGACCGCGTCCGCGGCCTGACCACCGCCTCCGGCCCCCGCGGCCCACGCCCCCCAATCGACCCGGCCCTGCCACGTCGCAGTGGACCGGGTGTCCCCCCACCCCCTGAACCCCGGATCCTGAAAGGACCCCCCATGCCGCACGCCCAGTTCGACCCCACCGCTCGGCAGGCCCTCGCCGCCACCGCCGTCGAGGCCAAGACCCGCAACGACCTCACCTGGCAGCAGATCGCGGACGCGGCGGGCCTGTCGGTGGCCTTCACCACCGCCGCCGTGCTCGGCCAGCACGCCCTGCCCGAGCCGGCCGCCCAGGCCGTCGGCGAGCTGCTCGGCCTGGACGCCGACGCGGTGACGCTGCTCCAGACGATCCCGACCCGAGGGTCGATCCCCGGCGGCATCCCGACCGACCCGACCATCTACCGGTTCTACGAGATGCTCCAGGTGTACGGCACCACGCTCAAGGCCCTGGTGCACGAGCAGTTCGGTGACGGCATCATCTCCGCGATCAACTTCAAGCTGGACGTCAAGAAGGTCGCCGACCCCGAGGGCGGCGAGCGCGCGGTGATCACCCTGGACGGCAAGTACCTGCCCACCAAGCCCTTCTGATCCGCCCCGATCGGACCGGCTCCGGGGCGGTGCGGCACGCCGGCCGCCCCGGCTTCCTCCTCCCACGGAAGGACACCGTGATGGACTTCGCACAGCGCACCGTCGACATCGCCCGCCGCAACGTCGCCGAGGGCGGCCGCCCGTTCGCGACCGTCATCGTCAAGGACGGCGAGATCCTGGCCGAGAGCCCGAACCGGGTCGCCCAGACCAACGACCCCACGGCGCACGCCGAGATCCTCGCCATCCGCGAGGCGTGCACCAAGCTGGGCACCGAGCACCTCGTCGGCGCCACGATCTACGTACTGGCCCACCCGTGCCCGATGTGCCTGGGGTCGCTGTACTACTCCTCACCGGACGAGGTGGTCTTCCTCACCACCCGGGACGCCTACGAACCGCACTACGTGGACGACCGCAAGTACTTCGAACTGGACAACTTCTACGAGGAGTTCGCCAAGAACTGGGACGAGCGCCGACTGCCGATGCGCTACGAGCCGCGCGACTCCGCGGTCGACGTCTACCGGCTCTGGCAGGAACACAACGGCGGCGAGCGCCGTGTCCCCGGCGCCCCCACCGCCGCCTGAGGGAGCAGCCGTGCCCCTCATCGAACCGAACGCCGCCGAGCTGCGGCATCTGGAGCGCGCGGTAGAGCTGGCGGCCGAGGCGGTGCGGGCCGGGGACGAGCCGTTCGGCT
>NZ_JBIAXG010000060.1:0-38475 GCF_042896465.1 Streptomyces sp. NPDC001292 | reverse complement strand
CATCGTGCTCCGCTGTCCCTCCTGACCACCGAACCGGGCGCCCTCCGGCGGTCAGCTGATCCCTCCACGGTGGTGTGACCGGCGGACAGTCGCGTCCCCGCAGCCGGAGGGGGACGTCACCGGCCGGGGGAGAGGCCGAGCGAGATGCGCGACGCGATCCACGTCCCCACGCTGGACGTAGAGGCATCGATGAGGATGGAAGGGTTGGTGGCGTGTTCTGGAGTCCGGCGGCGTATGGCTTGTGCGGTCTCGTGGGCAGGGTCGGCGTCCGCGCGGCCGGAAGCGCGGGGCTGGGCGCGGTCAGGATGGCCGGCGGTGCGACGACCGGGGTGACCAGGGCAGGACTGCGTACTGCGGGCCGCACCGGGCGCGTTGGGGTCTCGGTCGCGAGGCACGGGATCTCGGTCGCGGCGGGGATGCCGGGACGGGTCGTGCGAGTGGGGCGGGCCCTGGCCGATTTTCATCCTCGGCGGCACATCCGCCGTGTCTGGGCCGGTCACGGGCGTGCCCACATCGAGGTACGGGGCCTCGACCGCGGGGATCGTGGACGGCAACGGCTGGTCGGTGGGGTGACCAGGTCACTGCGCGGGCTGAGTGGGGTGCGGTGGGCCGAGGTCAATGCCGTGACGGGTGAGGTGCTGTTGTCCTTCGACGAGCGCAGGGTCGGCATCGATCGGCTCCTGGACGCGGTCAGGGCGGTGGAGGAGTCCCAGGGCGTGCAGGACGCGGAGTTCGCCTGGGCGCAGCCAGTCACTCCGGGCGACGATGTGCCGGTCGCCTCTGCGGCGACCGAATTGCTCGTCGACTGCGCTGCGGTGGCCGCCGCAGCCGTCCAGAGGGCCCTCCGCCTCCCGGTGCTGCCCCGGGTGGTCCCCGCCGCCGTGGCCGCGCTGGAGCTGGAGCGGGAGCTGCGCAGGCCGTTGGTGCGGCGCATCGGGCCGGCGCAGACCAATCTGCTGTTGTCATTGGTCAGTGCGACCGTCAACGGGTTGTGCGACGGCATCGGCATGCCGATGGTCGACGCCGTGAGCCGGACGCTCCAACTCGGCGAGATCCGTGCTCGGCGCCAGGTCTGGGAGCGGCGTGAGCCGGATCTGTGCCCGGGGCCCGACTGCGTGCCGCAAACCCGGCCGGCCCGGCACCTGCGCGCCCGGGGCCGGCGCCCGGGCCCGGTCGAGCGGTGGGAGGCGCAACTGGCACCGTTCGCCCCGCTCACCGCGGCCTCGGTGTTCGTCCTGACAGGCAGCCCGGGACGCGCGGCGGACGCACTGCTGGCTGCCGTGCCCAGGGCCGCCCGCTACGGGCGGGAGGGTTTCGCCGCCGCGGTCGGACGTGATCTGGCACGGCGCGGTGTCGTACCCCTTGACCCGTCGGCGCTGCGTCTGCTCGACATGGTCTCCGCCGTCGTGATCGACTCGGCGGTGCTGGTGAACGACCGGCAAGAGCCGGAGGGCGGCCCGTGCACCCTGGCCGTGCCCGTGCTGGCCGCGGCTCGCTCCACCGGAGCACGCGTCGTGCTCACCGACGACGAACGCGTCCGCAGCCTGCTGTCCCCAGCCGACCAGGTCACCGGCGCGGGCGAACGCCTCGCCGACCTGGTGTGCGAGCTGCAGAGACAGGGCGAGGGCGTTCTGGTGGTCTCCGCCACGGACGCGGCAGCGCTGGCCGCCGCGGACGTCGCGATCGCGGTTCCCTGCGAACCCGGTGACGAGGCGTCCTGGTCGGCGGACCTGGTCTGCCTCGACGGTCTGCAGAGCGCATGGTGCGTCCTGCGGGCGGTGACCGCAGCCCGCACGGTCTCCGTACGCTCCGTCCAGCTGGCCCTTGCGGCCTCGGTGCTCGGAACCCTGTTCGCCCTCTTCGGGCGCAGGCGCGGCGTCTTCCACGCCCTCACCCCCGCGCACACCGCGAGCCTGATCGCCCTGCTGTGGGCCGCCGCGGCCGCACGCCGCGCCGCTCGCGCACCCGCCGCCCGGAAAGCCGGTTCCTGAACCGACGACGCGGTCGACCCGGCGGCCATGCTCATGGAGAGCATGGGCCGAGAGGACCTGGACGACCTGGAGTTCCGTGACACCTGCACCGAGGTCTTGAAGGAGACCGTCGAGGACAAGCGGGAGGACTGGGAGTCGCCACGGGTGCCGGAGCCGGAGGGCCGGCCGGGCCAGATGCCGGACCTGATGGCGCTGAACGACCGCGCGGCGGACCATAGCCTTGGCGATGGCCACCTTCGTGGCGAAGGTCGATCTGCCGTGCCAAGCCGGCGACCCGGTCCACGGTCGAGGGCCGTGACGGCGCCGGACGCTGAGACACGTTCAACCTGTACCTGGTCAGCGAGTCGGTGCCACCTCCGCCGGCGCCGCCCAGCCGACTGCGGCCGCCGCTCTCCGTACGGCCGGCACCCGGGTGTGCGAGCAGTGCGGCGCCCGCCCCGAACTGCCCTGCACGCAGGCGAGTCGTGGGGGTTTCCTGGTTCGTTCAGTCAGTGGTCACGCGCCGACGCCCGGTGTTCCGCCCGCGTGCACGGCGGCGGGCGGAACACCGTGGCTCATGCGGCGTCCCGGGAGACTGAGTGGGACTGCCTCAGGTCACCGCCGGGAGGCGGCTAGAGCGACACGTCCCCGCACAGGTGCACCTCGACGCCCAGCTCGGCGAAGAGGGCCGCCTTGGCGCGCAGCGCCTTGTCCGCGGTCGCCGCGTCGGGGGCGTAGGCGACGTTGAGGTGGTTGGCGCGGTGGCGGGCCATGAACTGGTCGCGGGTGATGCCGTGCAGGACCGCGTGCATGATCGGCCACTGGTGGTTCGTGGCCTCCAGCCGGCGCCGGGTCTCCTCCTCGGGCAGCTCGACGGAGGTGGCGCGACCGAGGTCGACGTGCAGTCGGCCGTCCATCAGGAACACGCGCGACCAGACGATCTCACCCGGCCTGGAGACACCGCTGAGGGTGCCGCCGCCGAGTGGGAAGAACATCGGGGGCTGGCGCATGCTGTACGACTTGTCGTAGCCGCCGTTGTGGGAGGCGGGCACCGAGCCGGAGATCTCGAAGACCCAGACGAACCGGCCGTCGTACTCCTCGCCCCAGCGGATGTCGTGCAGCGTGGTGGCCGGGTCGAGACCCATTGCCGTCCAGATGCGGTTGGTGACGAGGGAGTCGACGGCGACGCCCTCGTCCACCTCGTTGAAGTGGGGCAGCGGCGCGCCCGCGTAGAGCTCGCGTGCGCCGTCGCGGCTGAGCACGGGCGGGCGCTGGACGTTGTTGAGCAGTCCCTCGGCGAGGTCGCTGGCCGGGACGGTGTCCTTCAGGCCCTGCTGGTACTGGATGCCGACCGCGTCGAGCCCGAAGTCGTCGGCGATGCGCAGCGCGGCGATGTACATCTTGAACTGGCTGAGCAGCTGTGCGTCGGTGAGTTCGGTGGCCTCGTCCTTGCCGGTGTGGAAGGTCATGCCGGCGTCGTCGAGCCAGGCGCGGACCGCCTGGGCCTCCTCGTCGGAGACCTTCTTCATCTCGGCGACCAGGGCGCTCTGCGACAGGCGCTCCTTGTAGAGCCCGAGCGGGTTGAGGAACTCGTCGTCGATGATCGCGTTGTACATGCCCATGCAGCCCTCGTCGAAGACGCCGATGATCGCCTTCTCCTCGCGCAGCTGCCGGGCCAGGGCCACGCCCAGTTCGGTCTCGGGGTCCTCGGGCAGGGGCGGCAGCGGCCGGACGTGGCCGGTGTCGTGGGTGAGAGTGCCCGTCTCCAGCCAGGTGCGCAGTCCGTCGCGCGCCCACTCGTCGGTGAAGTCGGCGCTCCACAGGACGGAGTAGTCGCGCCCTGCCTTGGTGAGGCTGCCGGCGAGGTTCAGCAGGCCGACCAGGCCCGGAAACTCACCGCTCCAGTTGGCCACGACCAGGATCGGCCCTTCGTGGCTGCGCAGACCGGCGAGGACGTGGTGGCTGTACTGCCAGACGGCCTCGACGACGATCAGCGGGGCGTCCTTCGGCAGGGTCTTGAAGACCTCGATGCCGGCGCGCTGGCTGTCGATGAAGCCGTGGCGCTTGGCCTCGTCGACGGCGTGACCGCGGCGCAGCTTCCAGCCGAGGTCCGTCACGGCCGCGGCGAGGTCGCTCTCCAGCTTCTCCTGGGTGGGCCAGCAGGTGACGTTGGCGGCGGGGCGCAGGTCGCCGCTGGCCACGGTGTAGACGGTGTGCGACTCGGCGGCCGGCGGCCGGTTGAGCTCGGGCAGGGAGTACGTGGTCATGCGGTCTCCGTAGGTTGTGCGTTCGGCCCCGGAGCGGGGCCGCTGTGTCGAGCAGTGGGTGAAGCCGGTGTGTCGGGCCCAGGTGTCGGGCCGGTCCATGCCGCCGACGAGCGGGCGGCGGCCGGCCGTCGAGGAGAAGGCGCGGCCGGCCGTCGAGGAGCCGGCCGCGGCCGGCCGTCGGCGCACCGGTGGAGGTGGCCGTCGGCGGGCACGCACGAGGTGCCCGTCAGCGCTCCTGCTGTGCCGCCAGGGCATGGACGACGTCCGCGGTGTCCGGGTACAGCCGCCGGTAGAGGGCGTACGACGCGTCGTAGCGCGCGGTGTGTTCGGCGCGCGGCGTCACCGTCTCGCGCACCGGGTTCCAGTGGTCGACGGACACGTCTCCGACCAGTTGGGCGGCCAGCAGCGCACCGCCGTAGCTGGCGCCGATGGTGGTGGTGCGCAGTTCCTGCGGGCGGCCGGTGATGTCGGAGACGATCTGCGTCCACAGGGAGCCCTGGGTGCCGCCGCCGGCGGCGACCACGCGGCGGATGTCGCCGCCGGCCCCCTCGATGACCTCGATGTTGTGGCGGACACCGAACCCGGTGGCCTCCAGGGCGGCCCGGTAGAGGTCGCCGCGGGTGTGGGAGAGGGTCAGCCCGGCGATCACTCCGCGGGCGTCCGGGTCCATGACCGGGGTGCGCTCGCCGGAGAAGTACGGCAGCATCAGCAGGCCGTTGGCGCCCGGGCCGGACTCGGCGGCCAGACGGGTGAGCTCGGTGTGGTCGGTGCCGTCGAACAGGTCGCGCAGCCAGTTGGTGACCGCACCGGAGGTGGCCGTGCCGCCCGCCAGGTTCCGGGTCCCGGGCAGCGCGCCGACCGTGCCCCACAGGGACGGGCTGGTGAGCGCCTTGGGCACGGTGTGGACGAGGAACATGGTGGTGCCGTACATCAGCATCAGGTCGCCGGTGTTCTGCGCGCCCACGCTCAGTGCCTCGGCCCAGGCGTCGATGGTGCCGGTGGTGACGGGGATGCCGGCGGGCAGGCCGGTCTCCCGGGCGGCCTCGGCGGTGACGGTGCCGGCCGCCTCGCCGGACCAGCGCAGCGGCGGCAGCGCGATGCCGGGGGCCACCTCGGCCGCCCAGGAGGCGTACCACGAGCAGACATGCGTGTCGTACAGCGGCGTGCACTGGCTGGCCGAGTGGTGGTCGAGGACGTAGGCGCCGGTGAGCTGCCGGACCAGCCAGGAGCTGGGCATGTAGAGGCGACGGGCCCGGGCGTAGAGCTCGGGCTCCTCCTCGGCGATCCAGGCGATCTTCGGCCCCGCGGCCTGGGTGGTCAGGGCCGAGCCGCCGCGCCGGATGATCTCCTCGGCGCCGAGGCGCGCCTCGATGCGTTCGATCTGGCGGACCGAGCGGGTGTCCACGCCGTAGAGGACGGCGGGGCGCAGCGGGGTGTCGTGCTCGTCGGTCAGCAGGACGCAGGGCCCCATGCCGCTGACACCGACGGAGAGGACGGTGACGTCACCCGGGCCGGTCAGTTCGCGGGCGAGTTCGGTGAACTCGCGCCACCACACGGAAGCGTCCATTTCGAAGCGGCCGGGACCCGGCCGAGCGGGTCTGTGCTCCCGTACGGCCGAGCGGATCAGAGAACCGTCGAGGCCGACGAGGACGCCCTTGCTGCTCGACGTGCCGATGTCCACGCCGATGACTGCGTTGCGAGGCATGCCCAGGACCATCGCAGAAATCGATTTCAGGGTCAAGACTACACGCGCGGACCGCGATTTCTCCTGGTGAGAGGCTTGGGGTGGCAGGCGGCCGCCATCCGGGTACACCGCGATGTCTCGCCTCTTGACACCCCTGAGGACCCCCTCTACGTTTCGGTGAAATGGATTTCAGAGGTGTTTCACCGCGGTGTCGGTGCCGCCTCGCTCTCCCGCGCCCCACGGTGCCCGTGCCGGCCCGCGGCGCGCGCCCCCGTACTCCACCATGAGGGCAAGACACGATGACGACCTTTGGACTCGACGGCATCTCCCGCAGGACGCGTGCCGTCAGCCGTTCCATCAGCGCCGAGAACTTCACCGGCGCCAAATCCGGCGGCGGCCGTGCCACGGAGGGCACCGGAGCGGTGGCGGCGAGCCGGCTGGGGCCGGGCTGGAAGATCTCGCCCAGCATCGACATCGCCGCCGGTGAGACGGCGGTGCTCGCCGACATCGAGGGCCCCGGCACCATCCGCCACCTGTGGTGCACCACCGACCCGCACACGGCGTGGCGGGGCACCCTGCTGCGGATGTACTGGGAGGGCGAGGAGGACCCGGCCGTCGAGGTGCCGCTCGGCGACTTCTTCTGCAACGGCTGGAACACCTTCAGCCAGGTCTCGTCCGTGCCGGTCGCGGCCAATCCCAACGGCGGCTTCAACGCCTACTGGCCCATGCCGTTCCGTCGCAAGGCGCGCATCACCCTGGAGAACCTGACCGCCGAGAAGCTCACGCTCTACTACCAGGTCGACTACGAACTGGACGAGGTCGGCGACGACGCCTCCTACTTCCACGCCCAGTGGCGCCGCAGCCACCCGGTCCCCTTCGGCGAGGTGCACACCCTGCTCGACGGCGTCACCGGCGCCGGCAGCTATGTCGGCACCTACCTGGCCTGGGGCGTCAACAGCCCGGGCTGGTGGGGCGAGGGCGAGCTGAAGTTCTACCTCGACGGCGACGACGAGTTCCCGACGATCTGCGGCACCGGCACCGAGGACTACTTCGGCGGCGCCTGGAACTTCGACGTCCCCGGCCAGGGCTACACCGCCTACACCACTCCCTACCTGGGCCTGAACCAGATCCTGCGCCCGGACGGGCTGTACCGCAGCCAGCAGAGGTTCGGCATGTACCGTTGGCACGTCCTGGACCCGATCCGGTTCTCCGAGGACCTCAGCGTCACCGTGCAGAGCCTCGGCATCGGCCCGGGCCAGGGCAACGGCCTGCCGCACCGCTACCGGCACACCGGCGACGACATCGCGAGCACCTCGCTGTTCTACCTGGACGCCCCGTCTTCCGCGTCCCGTCCGCCCACGCCGGACCTGCTGACGCTCGAAGTCGACTGACCGCTCCTCCCCCAGCCCCAGCCCCAGCCCCATCCCACTCCGACAGGAGCGCACGCATGCTCCAGCACGGCAACGACGCCGAGCGTCCCGCCAGAGCGCTCGGCACCTCAGGCCGCGTCTTCGACGCCTCGGGCCCCGGCCTCCCCTCCGGCACCTCACGCCGCCGCTTCCTCACCGCGGTGGCGGGCGCCGGAGCGGCCGTGGCGTCCCCGGCCCTGCTCACCGGTTGCGGCACGGCCCAGGCGAAGGGCGGCAACCTCCAGTTCTGGAACTTCTACGGACCGCGACGCTCGCCCGACCCGGCGATCAACGCGCAGTCCAAGTGGTTCGTCGACATGGTCGCCAGGTGGAACGCCACCCACAAGACGCAGATCGACCTGGTCCACCTGCCGCAGCCCACCTACCTCAACGGATTCAAGCTGCCGTCCGCCTTCGCCACCGGCGTGGGCCCCGACATCTTTCTGCTCTCCCCCGGCGACTTCCTGCGCTACTACAACGGCGGCGTGCTGGCCGACCTCACTCCGCACATGGCGAAGGAGGCCATCGACGACTTCGGCTCCGCGCTCGACAGCCGCAGGGTCGACGGCAAGGTCTACGCCCTCCCGATGGAGGTCGAGCCGCTGGCGATGTTCTACGCCGAGGACGTCTGGGAGAAGGCCGGCCTGTCCGAGGCGGACATCCCGACCACCTGGGACCGGATGCTCGACATCGGCGACAAGCTGCGCACCAAGACGCGGGCCGGTCTCGTCTTCGAGACCAACCCGGGCTACTACCAGAACTTCACCTGGTACCCGTGGATGTGGCAGGGCGGCGGCGACGTCCTGGACCCGCAGGGCAACGTCGCGTTCGACTCGAAGGCCACCCGCCAGGCCCTGGCCTTCTGGCAGGACGCCGTGCGCCACGGCATCGCCCCGCGCACACTCCCCACGGCCGGTGACGTGATCGGCGGTTTCAAGGGCGGCAACGTCGCCATGTGGCAGCAGGGCATCTGGAACGTCTCGAGCTTCAAGGCGTTCGCGCCCAAGTACAGGTACGGCGTCTTCAAGCTGCCGGTGCCGCCGGGCGGCAAGTACGTCACCACCCTCGGCGGCTGGTCCTTCTGCGCCAACGCGCAGGGCCGCAACCCCGAGGCGGCGGCGGAGTTCTGCGTCTGGGCGCTGGGGTCCATGAAGGACGACTCCATCAACCGGATGGTCGACTGGTGCGTCGGCGCCAAGTCCGACGTGGCGCCCCGCGCCAGCGCCCTGGAGCGCGGCGCCGCCAAGGGCGGCTACGACTCGGCGGTGATGAAGAAGTTCAAGGACGAGATCTTCCCGGGCGGCCGCGCCGAGCCGCGCTACCCCCCGGTCGTCTACAAGGCGATCTCCGACGCCATCCAGGGAACCATGCTCGCCGGCCGAGGGGTGGCCAGTGAGGCGTCCAGAGCCGCCCAGTCCATCGCGGCCTACACCAGGAGCTACAAGGGGGCGAGCCTGATATGAGCAGCGTCGCCGCACAGGAGGGCCGGCGCGCCGTCGTCCCGACCAGGGCACCCGCCTCGTCCGACGGACGCAGGCTCAGCCGCAAGCACCGCGAGTGGCTGGCCGCGGGCCTGTTCCTCGCCCCCGACGTGCTCGGGCTGCTGGTCTTCGTCGCGATCCCGATGGTGCTCTCCATCGGCCTGAGCTTCTTCCAGGTCAGCGGCTTCGGCAGCTACGAGTGGATCGGGCTCGGCAACTACCGGCGGATGATGAACGACCCGCTGTTCTGGGACTCGATGAAGATCACCGGCGAGTACGTGGTGATCCTCGTCCCCGTCCTGTTCTGCGTGAGTCTCGGCCTCGGCCTGCTGGTCAAGCAGAAGCTGCCCGGCGTCGGGGTCTACCGCACCGCGCTCTTCCTGCCGTACGTCATCAGCCTCGTGGTGGTCGGCGTGCTGTGGAAGTTCCTGCTCGACGAGCAGACGGGTGTGGTCAACCGGGCCATGCGCGCCGCCGGGTTCGACGGCGAGTCCTGGCTCGGCAGCCCGTCCCTGGCCCTCGGCTGCGTCATCGCCGTCATGGTGTGGGTGATGATGGGCTACTACATGATCATCTTTCTGGCGGGGCTCCAGGAGATCCCCAAGGAGTTCTACGAGGCCGCGAAGCTGGACGGAGCGGGCCCGTGGGCCACCTTCCGCACGATCACCTGGCCGCTGCTGCGACCCACCAGCTTCTTCGTCCTGCTGATGTCGACGGTCGCCGCGATCACCGGCGGTCTCGATCTGATCTTCGTCCTGACCAACGGCGGACCGGCCAACGGCACCTCGCTGGCGATCTTCTACATCTACCAGCAGGCCTTCGGATTCGGCGAGTACGGCTATGCGTCGGCGATGGGCTCGTTCCTGGTGCTGATCATGGTCGTCGTCTCCGCGGTGATCTTCAAGTTCACGAGAGGCGGGAGGTTCGACGATGGCGAGTGACGCCATGGGGGCCCAGGCCACCCCACCGGCCGGCCGACGCAGGCCGCTCACCTCACGCGCGGGTCTGACGGCCCTGGCCGTGGTCCTTTCGCTGATCAGCATCTTCCCGGTGCTGTGGATGGTCACGTCGTCCTTCAAGACGCGGGCCACCGTCACCGACGGAAACCTGATCCCCCGGGACCTCACGTTCGACAACTTCGTCTACGTCTTCACCGAGGTGCCGTTCGGGCGCTATCTGTGGAACAGCTTCTTCATCTCCGCTTTGATCACCGTGGCGGCGCTGTTCTTCCACTCGATGGCCGCCTACGCGCTGACCCGGCTGCGCTTCCCGGGCCGCGAGAAGCTCTTCGGCGCGATCTTCGCGACGCTGCTGGTCACCGCGCCGGTGGTGCTGATCCCGCTGTTCCTGGTCGCCCGCGAGCTGGGCCTGCTCAACAGCTACGCCGGCCTGATCATCCCGGCGATCTTCAACGCCTTCGGCATCTTCCTGCTGCGCCAGTTCTACCTGGGGCTGCCCAGGGAGCTGGAGGAGGCGGCGATCGTCGACGGCTGCGGCCACTGGCGGGTCTACTGGAACATCGTCCTGCCGATGTCCCGGCCGATCCTCTCGGCCCTGGCGATCTTCTTCTTCCTCGCGAACTGGAACGCCTTCGTCTGGCCGCTGGTTGCCACCAACGACCAGTCCCTGACAGTGGTCCAGCTCGGCATCGCCTCCTTCCAGACGCAGTACGGATCCAACTGGAACTACATCCTGGCGGCGGCGACGGTGGCGGCTCTGCCCATACTGGTGCTGTTCTTCGTCTTCCAGCGGCAGATCGTGGAGTCGATCAAGACGTCCGGTATGAAGTAGCGGCACGGTAGCCAAAGCGGGCGCCGCACCGGTCGGATGACCGGTGCGGCGCCCCCTTTGGTGTCCCACGCGTGCGGTGGGCGCGGCGACTTGTGCCCACGGGTGCGTACGTGGATGTGCGGACCAGTGGGGGCGCGTACGAGTGCGCACCGTGCCCGTCCGCCGTGTCCGTCAGTGCGCGACCGGCCCGGCGGTGCTCTCCCGGATCTGGAGCCTGGTGCGCAGCACCACGGTCTGCAGCGGTGACGCGCTGCCTTCCATGCGCTGGAGCAGCAGGTCGGCGGCGGTGCGCCCGAGCTCGTACGAGGGAAGCTCGACCGCCGTCAGTGACGGTCGCACCAGCGACGCCCAGGGGACGTCGCCGAAGGAGAGGACGCCGACGCCGGGGGGAGTGCGGCCGACCTCGTCCAGGGCGTTGAGGACGCCGATGGTCATGAGGTTGTTGGTGACGAACACCGCGTCGGGCGGCTCGGGCAGGGCCAGCAGCTCGCGCATCGCCGCCCGGCCGCCTTCGACCCGGAAGTCGGCGTGCCGTACGTAGGTGTCGTCGGCCACGGCCCCGTCGCTCCGTGCGGCGTGCAGCGCCGCACGGTAGCCGGTCAGCCGCTCCTCGGAGGTGGAGGCGCCCTCGGGTCCGGTGATACAGGCGATCCTGCGGTAGCCGGCCTGCAGCAGATGGCGGGTGGCCACCTCACCTCCGTGCTGATCGTCGGCTCTGACCGCGTCCACCTCGGCGTCGTGCGGCCGCCGGTCGACGGCGACCACGGGCACGCCGCGGGCGATCAGGGGACCCAGGTCCGTGTCGTCCTGAGAGGCCGCCGCGACGATCACACCCGCCATCTGCTCACCGAGCGCGACCTCGAGGTAGCGCCGCTCCTTGCCGGTGTCCTCGTCGGAGTTGCACAGGACGACCGAGAGGCTGGTGCGCTGCGCGGCGTCCTCGACACCGCGGGCGAGCGAGGTGAAGAACGGGTTCTCGATGTCCGGGATGATCAGGGCGATCACGCTGGAGCGCTGCTTGCGCAGCGAGCGCGCCAGCCGGTTGGGCGCGAAGCCGAGGGCCTCGGCGGCCTGTTGCACGGACAGGGCGCGTTCCGGTGTGACCCTGCCGCCGTTGAACACGCGCGACACGGTCGCCGGGGATACTCCGGCGGCTCGCGCCACGTCATGGATCGTCACCACCTGTGTCCGCATCCTTTCACCGGGTCCGGGCTCCCACCCTACCTTGCTGGTGAAAAGGATTTCACCCTCGTATTGAGGCGGGCCCGGCCGGAAACAGGCGGCTCCGCCGCGGCCACGGGACGGCGGGCTTGGCACAAAGTCCTTATGCCCTTACACGCCCTTCGCCGAAAAACCGGCAGCCGAGGGCGAAGAAGTCGACCAGGGGAACGGCGCCGTCAAAGCCCTCGCTGCAACGCATCAGCCTCACGGTCCTGAACTCCGTACAACTGGAGTGCGTGAGCATGCAGCTCGCCCGTGTGCGCGCCGCGGTTGGCCTCCGGGCGAGACCTTGGCGCGTGGGACGGAACCGTGATCGCGCGTGTGTGCGCCGAGCAGGACTGCGCCCCCGGTCGGCCGATAGGGGCCGACTGGTCACTCAGCCTCGCTCCCTGAGGACCGGGCAGGTGTTATGAATCAGTTCTTGCTGCTCAGGGCGTTGGCGTATTGCTCGTCGGTGACGGGTTCGAGCCAGGTGGTGCCGTCTCCGCTGCCGTCGCCGACGACCATGGCGATGTGGGCCATGAGGGTGGTGTCGGTGGCGCCGTGCCAGTGCTCCTCACCGGCCGGGCACTTGACGGTCTGGCCGGCGCGGACGCGTACGACGTCGCCGTCGCGGGTGCCGACCAGGCCGGTGCCGTCGGTGATGTAGAGGGTCTGGCCGTTGGCGTGGGAGTGCCAGTTGGTGCGAGCCCCGGGGGTGAAGCGGACCAGGGCGGAAGCGAGGCGGGCGGGTTCGGTGGGCGTCTCGACCTGAACGAGCCCGCACCGTATCAGGAGCTAGCGCGGAGGCTGAGCACGTAGTTGGCCCCTGAGCGTGCTGGTTGGCCCGAGTGCGCGCCGTAGTTGGCCCATGGGCGGATGGTGCTTGCGCGCTCAGGTTCGCTGCGTCCGGGCGGGGCAGTGGGGCCGCGCCCGACGGCTCACGGTGACGGCGCGTACGGAGTGGGAGGGGCTTCATCACTCCGAATCTCGGCATGTTCACCACAGCGGCGGTCCTCCACGGCAAGGCGCCGGGGGTGGCGTCGGCCCCGGCGGCCACCACTGCCTGTCGGGGCGGTCAGGACGGCGAGGCAGGTGATGACGAGAGCGACGCCGACCCAGCCGGCGGCGGGGAGTTGTTCGCCGACTACCAGGACGGCGAGGACGGCTGCGACGGCCGGTTCGAGCAGGGACAGCGTGGTTGCCGTGCTGGCCGGTACGTGCGCGAGTCCCCAGCCGAACAGGACGTAGCCGGCGAACATGGGCACCAGCGCCATGTACGCACCGACGGCCGTGTTCGACCAGGAGTCGACGAGCGGCGCTCCGGTCACCAGCAGGACGGGAACGAGGAGCAGACCGCCGAGCCCGAAGACGGCGCCCATCGCCGCACGTGAGGGAATCTCGCGTGTGATCAATCGATGCGCGGTCCAGGAGTACAGGGCATACGTCGAGGCAGCGAGGACTCCCAGGCTGACGCCGAGCAGCGTGCCGGCCACGGACAACGGCCCCGCTTGGTCTGAGGCATGGGACGCTTCCGCAACGCACAGCAGGACCGTGCCGAGCAGACCGAAGGAGGCCGCGAGCATCCAGCGGCGTGTGAGTCGGCGGCCGTCCACGGCGCGCTCGATCACCGACGAGGCCAGTGGGGCGGTGCCGATCGACACCACCGTGCCCACGGCGACACCGGACAGGCGCATAGAGCTGTAGAACGCCAGGGGATAGACGGCGACGGAGACGGCGCCGAGCAGCACCGTGCCGCGCCGCCAACGCAGTCGAGGCGCGTGACGGGCGAGCTGCGGGGCGGCGACGAGGGCCTGGAGCAGTCCGCCCAGCCCCATGGCGACGGCACCGATCGCGAGCGGACCCACCTCCGGGGCGAACGTGGCGGCCGTCCCCGTCGTACCCCAGAGCACCGAGGCGGCCAGCACGCTCAGGGCCCCCAATCCCGCGGAACGGCGGCGGGTGAGCCCCTTCACAGCCGGTCCAGCAGGGCCGCGGCAAGCGAGCGGGCGTGGTGGAGCCGATCGCCGTGGCCCTCCAGTCCCGCACGGGCCATCGCTCCCTCCAGGAGGAAGGCGAGATGCTCGGCCGTCGCGCGCGCCTTGCCGGGGTGGTCGGGAAGCAGTTCCTCCAGGTGACCGGCTATCAGCGACTCGACCTCCTCCTTGTGGGCGCGCACCACGGCCCGGCCCTCGTCCCCGGCCGGGAGCTCGGCGGCGGCGTTGAGCAGCCCGCAGCCGCGGAAGCCGTGCTCGTAGGCGAACGCCGCGTGATCGGAATAGGCGTCGAACACCGCCAGCACCCCCTCGCGCGGTCCGTCCGCGTGCTCCAGCCGGGCGCGGTACAGGCCGAGCCACTCCTCGTGCCGGGCCTCGAGGTAGGCCAGGACCAGATCGGCCTTCGAGGAGAAGTTGTTGTAGAGGCTCATCTTCGCCACGCCGGCCTCGGCGGTGATCGTGTCGATGCCGGTCGCTGCCACTCCGTCGGCGTAGAAGCGGCGTGCCGCCGCTGCCAGCAGGCGCTCCCTCGCCGGCCGCCTCCTGCCGCTCTCCGGCGCAATCATGTCGGTCTCGCCCATCACAACCCCTAAATTAGGTAGGTAGGTCTACCCAATGTACACGTGTGGACCACCCGCGACGGGCTGCACGAGACCCGGACAGGACGGAGGCGGTGACCGATGAGCGTGCGCTTGGCCCGGGCGTGCACCCGGCGGTTCACCGCACGACCAAGCACCGGGCCGCCGTCCGCAAGGTGGCCAGGCTGCACGCCAGGATCAGGCGTCAGCGGCTCGACCACCACAAGGCAGCACGGCCAGACGATCGGCTTGCTGCTCTACGTGTCACGTGGCTTGCTGCTCTACGTGTCACGCCAGTTTGCTGCGGCTGCCGAGGCCCGTCCCAACGCCATGGGATGATCTCGTGCCCGGGCAGTTGCTGCTCAGCTCCCGGCCAAGGAGCGCGAACTCGCCAAGTTTCTATAGCAGTTCGCGGCGCAAGGCGTTAGCCGGCGGACCGTGGCGTGGACTCCTCGACCACCCATGCCAGGTAGGCCTCGGATCCCCCGGTCACGGGGAGGGTGATCCACTCAGGGACCTCGTAACCGTGCTGCTTGGACACCCAAGCCTCCAGCTCAGGAAGCCGCTCTGTGGTCGTCTTGTACGAGATTCGCCACTCCCGGGCAGTCTGGATGGCGCTATCCCACCAGTACACCGCGGTGAACGGCTGATCGATGTGTGCGCAGGCAGCCAGCCGGTTCTCGACCGCGCCGCGCGCGAGAGCCTTCGCCTGCTCCTCGTCGTCGATGGTCGTCTGCGCGATCACGATGCCGGTCATGCAACTGCCCTCCCACGTCGGCGTATCACGACACTACCCAGCGGCCTTCGGGTTCTCGAAACGCGTCGAGACCTGGGCGGCTCAGGTCACCCGACCCGCCAAGAGCGCAGGCGCTCAGCGATGTCGTACGAGTTCACTCGCAGGGGCTATGGAGGCAGGGCTGGGTGCCCGGTGGCCGCCGGGTCCTCGCCGCGGACGGAAGGGCATGCTCGGCCGGGCAGGCGAGCCCGGTCCGGATCAAGCCGGAGCGGCCGGGCCCGTGCCGGCGGGCATGAAACCGGGCGTGAACGTGACGGGCAGGCGCTCGGGGCCGCGCAGACCGCCTGAACTCCACCGCAGCTCGTCCGGCGGCACGGCCAGGGCGAGACCGGGAAGGCGGCGCAGGGCACTCCCGATGGCGACGTGACCCTCCAACCGGGCCAGCGGGGCGCCCAGGCAGTAGTGGATTCCGTGCCCGAACGCCAGGTGGGCGTTGTCCCGACGGGTGATGTCCAGACGATCGGGGTCCGGGAACCGCGCCGGATCCCGGTCGGCGATGGCGGAGGCCACCAGCACGGTGGCGCCGCGCGGGATCCTCACGCCCGCGATCTCGACGTCCTCCCGCGCGAAGCGGGCGATGCCGGGGTTCACCGGTCCGTCGTAGCGCAGGAACTCCTCGATCGCGTCGGGCAGCAGCGCCGGATCGTCCCGCAGCAGCTGAAGCTGGTCGGGGTGGGCGAGCAGTGCGGCGATGCCGCCACTGATCAGGTTGACCGTGGTGATGTATCCGGCCACCAGCAACAGGAACGCCATGGCGATCAGCTCGTCCTCATCCAGCCGCTTCTCCTCGTCCCGAGCGATGATCAAAGCGCTGAGCAGGTCGTCTCCGGCCTTGGCTCGTTTGGCTTCCAGAAGCTTGATCAGGTACGCGCGCATCTGCTGCCAGGCACCGTCGACCACGGTCGGGTCCGGCAGCTCGGGTCCCCGGAGGATCATGTCGTCGGTCCACCGCTGGAAGTCGTACCGGTCCGTCGTGGGCACCCCGAGCAGCTCGCTGATCACGGCGACCGGAAGCGGCAGCGCGAAGTCGGCGACGAGGTCCGCGCAGCCGGCCTGCACGATCGCGTCGAGCAGCCCGTCGGTGATGGCCTGGACACGGGGCCGCAGCTCGGCCACCCGGCGCGCGGTGAACGCCCTCGAGACCAGGCGACGCAAGCGGGCGTGGTCGGGCGGGTCCGCCCGGAGCATGGTGCTCAGCATGGACTCGCGCTCCGTCGCGGGCAGCTGTCGGAGGAGCCGGGGGTCCGACGCGTCGCGGACGTCGCTGCTCAGGCGCGGGTCGCAGAGCGCGGCGAGGCCGTCCTCATAGCGCGTGACCAGCCAGGCCTCCAGACCGCCGACGATGACCGCGCGCCGCACCGGGCCCTCCTCGCACAGTTGTCGGTAGAACGGGAACGGGTTTGCCACGAAGGCCGGATCGGCATAGGGAAGCAAGAGCGGCTGCTCGCTCATCGTCGTCTCCCGAAGTACGTTGGCCGGCGCTGGGTCGGGCGCCTCGTGGCCCGCCGCCCTGTGCCCCTCCCGGCGGCACCGACGCGCCCCGCAGCCGCGTCCCGGCCGAAGGCGGCCACCGCCCCGAGCGGCACACCGCACCGATGCTGCGCGCCGCCGGCCACCCCAGCCGCAGTCGCGAGCCGATCAGCCGTCCACGGGACCGTCCTGATCGACCTGTTCGGCCCGAGCCGTGTGCGAGACGTCCGCCGTATGCGTCTCGCCCCTGTCCCCGTGCGGCTCGCGCCGCACGGGGACAGGGGCCACTGTGTCCGGGCTGGCGTCACTGTCCGGACGTGATCTCGATGTGGCGCGGTTTGGTGGCTTCCGCCTTCGGCACCTTGACGGTCAGCACACCGTTGTCGAGTGCGGCCTCGGCGTTTTCGGCGTTGATGTCGCCGGGCAGCGCGGTGCGGTACTCGAACCGGCCGGTCCTGCGGGTGCTGCGGCGGAGCATGCCGGTGCGCTCGCGCTCCTTGAACTCACCCGTGATGGTCAGTTCGCGCTCGGTCATCTCGATGTCGAGGTTCTCGCGTTCGACGCCGGGCACCTCGACTTCGATGAGGTAGGCGTCATCGGTCTCCGACAGATCCGCCAGGGGCGACCAGGCCATGCCCTCCGTCATGGGGGCCGTGGCGCCGCCCATCGTGGACTCCAGGAGCGTCCCCATCCTGCCGAAGAGGTCGTTGAACTCGGCGAGAGGATCCGTGCTCCAGGCTGGGAACCGCCGTTGGGTCAGGGACGTGCCGCGTCGCACAGGCAGTGTCATCGCTCGTCACCTCCGCGCAAACGTGCCTTCTGCCACTTTCAGGCTATTCCTGGCGGTGTGCCGCAGCACGGCCAGACCCCACCCACACGGTGAAGCGTCAAGGTCGCACTCGTGAACTGTGTGAGCTGGGGCATTGCCGACGGGAGCGGGGAGCCCGCACGATGAGGCGGACTACAGGCGTCAAGGAAAGCGGCTCCTCATGGGTGATCATGTGCATGTGCGACTCAGCCAGGGGCTGAGCGTGTCGGAAGACGGGCAACTGGTCGAGTACTCGCGCTGTCGGTGCGGTGCTGCCTTCACCAAGGTGTTCGACGCCGACGGCGGGGAGCCGGAGTACCCGAGCCGATCTTGACTGGCGCGCCCGGCGCGCTGCCGACGTGAACACTCTCCGCGCATCGGCATCGGCCGGGCCACCGGGCCTTGTCCTGCTGCTCCGCGGATGCCCTCACCCGGACGGTCGAACCGCCGGCAGACCGTTTCCGCGCGTATGACAGCGCGGGGAAGGCCGGGCTCCAGCACTGTCAGTGCCCATGGGCGAGCATGCTCACGGCAGGTGATCTTGGCGGCGGCCTCGCATGATGGTCCCGGCTGCTCAGCCGCAGGAGGACGGCCGGCTGTGCGGCCGCTGAACGCCGCCCGATCCCCGCATGCAGGGAGCAGCCCGACATGGCGATGACGCAGACCTTGATCCCGGCGCTCGAGGATGCCCACCACGCACATGCCGCAGCGCGCGACCGACTGCAGGCGGATGCGGCTCTCGCGCCGCCCGGCCCCCACCGGCGGATGCTCGAGCGCCAGGCCGACGACATGCGGGGCCGTGTGCATCGCATCGAACGCCATGTCCGCGGACTGCGGCCCCGCGGCCTGCTCGGCGGCGTGGCCGACATGGCGCGGTTCGCCGCCCGTGCCACCTGGAGAACGGCCACGCTCCCGCTGACCATCGGGCAGAGGACCGTGACCGGGGTGATGCGCGGCCGGGGGCCGGCCGACGAGCGGCAGCTGCTGAGGAACGCCGAAGACGAGTACGTCGCCGCGGCCCGGGCCCTGGCCACCGCCCGGGTCGGCGAGCTTCTCGCCGACCAGGCCCAGGACCGCGCCACCCTCGACCTGCTCCAGGAACTCCGCGGCCAGGACCAGGAGCTGTTGGCCCTGCTTGAGGACAGCCTCGCCCGGCAGGCCCGAATCGTGGCCGCCGCGAGCGACGGCTTCCGCGTGGAACAGACGGCGAACGGCGGCCTCGCCCAGGCGGCCACCCGCCCGCTGCGGGTCCTCGCCCATGTCGCCGACCGGCTGCGCCTTGCGGCACGCTCCGGACAGGGCCCCGGCGCCGCAGAGGAGCCGGTGGCGGAGGGCCCAGAAGTGAGTGCCGCGGCCGAGCAGATCCAAGGAGCGGTCAGCAGCGAGGAAGGTCTGCCCATCGTCGGCTTCAGCCAGCTCAGCGTCGAGGAGATCGAGCGGCGCCTCCCCACCCTGTCCGAGTCCGACCTGCACATTCTCGAGGGATACGAGCGCATGCACTCGCACCGCAAGAGTGTTCTGGAGGTCATCGAGCGGCTCAGCTCCAGCCGGTCCTGACCGCTTCCCAGGCCACGCTGTCCGCAGCGGGGCCGGTCTTCCTCCTGATCGGCGGAGTCGTACCGGATGGCACGTCGACCGAAGCGCGTCCGGGCGAGCTTGCGTGTGCCCGCTGCCGCCCCTGCAGGTCAGCGCCTGGTCGAGCTCAGTAGGTACGCCGCAAGGGTGACCTCGGCCCCGGTTCCGAAGCCGCCTCCGGCCGTCACGGCGATCGTCATGGCCTCAAGCTTCCGCCTCCTTAGGGGCGGTCACCATCCGGTGAGCAGCAGATGGTTGAGGAGCAGGGCGAGCAGCGCCTGGGCGGTGAGCCAAGCACGGACGGGGATCCCCCCTGCTCGAGCGGAGCCGAGAGCTTGGGGGAGGGTGAGGAATGCGCACGCCGGGAGCAGCCACAGCGCGAAGGGCAGCCAGATGCGTTCCGTCTCCGCCTTGCTCATGCCGGACAGGTCGGCGACCAGCAGGGCGAGGAGTGCTGCGGACACGAGGAGTGCGAGACGGGCCTCTGCAACGGCGCCCACAGGGTGGGAGAGCGCGTCGCCGCGTCGCCGGACGAGCACCGCACCGGTCCGCCGCAGGCCCGCCGCCGTCGCCACGCCCGTGATGAGTACCGCGCAGGCGAGGTTGGCCCACACCCAGTAGCCGTAGGGACGGATGCCGCCCGCGCCCTGGTAGTAACGTGTGATCAGCAGGTGGTACGCCTCCCACCAGTTGAACCCGGCGAGCGTGAACGTCGTCGGGACCACCGCCAGTCCGGCGAGCAGGGGCACCATCAGGGCGGGGCGTTCCCGGATCCCGCGCCGGCCGAGCGCCAGTACCGCCGCCGCGATCAGTGCGACGAGCGTGAGGCCGTACGACAGGTAGCAGGTCAGGCCGAACAGCATCCCGGACGCCCCCGCCCACCACAGAGACCGTCCGGTGACCGCCAGTGCCAGCAGCGCCACCGCCCACGCCGCCACCGCCGCGAAGTACGCGTCGGCCGAGGTGCCCATCCACACGGCGGCCGGAGCCAGGACGAGGAAGGGCGCCGCCCTTCGCGCGAGTGCCTCGTCGGCCAGGGCGCGAACCGTGATCAGTACGGCCGCGCAGGCCGTCGCCCCGACGGTGATGCACCACACCCCGGCCCAGCCCCCGCCCCGCAGCCCGATCCGGTCGAGCAGGACGAAGGTGAGCGTGGCCGCGGGCGGGTGGCCGGCGATGTGGGCGGGCCAGTGGTCGGGGGAGCCGAGCAGGATGTGCCGGGTGAAGTCCCGCAGCGTCGCCGGGATGTCATGGAAGCGGTCGATGACCTGGAGGTACTCATGGCGGGTGGTGAGCCGGACGGCGATGCCCCGGTGCCAGCCGTCGATCAGGGCGAGGGAGTAGATCCACGCCATGGCCGTGCCCCATGTCAGGGGGATCAGGGCCCGCCAGGGGAGACGGGCCGCGAGGGTGGGGCCGTACGCCACGGTGCCGATCGCCACCAGGACGGCCGCCGGACTGCCGGGGCCGAGGTGGGGGCCCCAGGACGCCAACAGTGGGGGCCAGTTGACGAACAGCGAACGACTGGTCCCCTGGATGTGGCGGCCGACCAGTGCGGCCGCCGTCACGAGCAGCACGGCGGCCCCGGCTGCGTACAGGTCACGCCTCAGGCCGCGGGCCACGCGGGAGCGCGTGGCGCCGGGCTTGGTGGAGGGCAGGGTGCGGATCACACCGGAACGCTAGGCCTCGCGGCCGGTCACGGACCGCCGCCCGGGCCCGATGTCAGCGTTTCGTCATGGGTTGCGCACCCTTTCGCGGGGTGGTTCCGGCCTACCGTCGGGACATGCGCGACCCCGACGCCCCACGGCTTCCCTCCTCGCCCGGCTTCTGGCGCAGCCCCCTGCGCGGCCCCTGGTTCACCTCGGTGCTGGGCCTCGTTCTGCTCGTCGGCGTCACCGTGCTGTTCGTGACGGGCCTGGTCTCGTACGCCGCTTACAACCCCGACCTGTCGCCGGTGAACGACAAGACACCGGACAAAGGGATCCTCGGCTTCTACCTCTTCGCCTGGCCGACGAACCCGCACTGGCTGTACCGGCTCAGCCAGGGTGTCCACGTCACCCTCGGCATCACCCTGATCCCCGTCCTGCTCGCCAAGCTGTGGTCCGTGGTGCCGAGGCTGTTCGCGCTGCCGCCTGCCCGCTCGCTCGCGCACGCCCTGGAGCGGATCTCGCTGCTGCTCCTGGTGGGCGGCGCACTGTTCGAGTTCGTGACCGGTGTGCTCAACGTCCAGCTCGACTACGTCTTCCCCGGCTCCTTCTACCCACTGCACTTCTACGGAGCGTGGGTGTTCTTCGCCGCGTTCGTCGCCCACGCGCTGCTGAAGATGCCCACGGCGCTGCGCAATCTGCGGCACCTGCGGGAGGAGAGCAACGACCTGGTGTCTTCGCGCCCCGCAGAGCCGACCGTCTCCCGGCGGGGCGCCCTGTGGTTCGTCGGGGGCGGCTCGCTGCTGCTGTTCGCCACCACGGTGGGGCAGAACTTCGACGGCTTGCTGCGGCGCACCGCCCTCCTCGCACCGCACGGCGGCGGCGATCCCGGCAGTGGTCCGAACGGCTTCCAGATCAACAAGACCGCCGCGTACGCCGGGATTTACGCGGCGGAGACGGGCGAGGACGCGTGGCGGCTCGTCGTCACGGGGCGCACGGGCACCGTCCGCCTGCGCCGGGACGATCTGCTCCAGCTCCCCCTGCACAGCGCGGCGCTGCCCATCGCCTGCGTCGAGGGCTGGTCGACGTCGGACCAGTGGTGGCGCGGGGTGCGGCTGCGCGACCTCGCGGCACTCGTCGGGTACGACGACGACCCGCCGGACGTGTTCGTCGAGTCCCTCCAGCGGCGCGGCGCCTTCCGGAAAGCCGCCCTGCGCGCCAACCAGGTGGCCGACCCGCGTTCCCTGCTCGCCCTGTACGTCAACGGCGAGGAGTTGTCCCCCGACCACGGCCACCCGGCGCGGATCATCGTGCCCGCCGCGCCCGGTGTGCTCAACACCAAGTGGGTGGCCCGGATGACGTTCGGAGACGTGTAATGCTTCGGCCGCTTCCGCGCGTTCCGATCGGCAGCACCCTGCAACTCCTGCTGCTCGCCTGCTCGTTCGCGCTTGCCGCCTACGCGGGTGTGCGGCTGCTCGCGGACGACTGGTTCGGCGTGGCGCTGTGGTTCGTGGGGGCGGCGCTGCTGCACGACCTCGTGCTGCTGCCCTTGTACGCGGTCGCGGACCGGGCGGTCGTACGGGGACTCGGCGCGGTCCGGCGCCGGGAGTGGGTACCGTACGTGCGTGTACCGGCAGCCCTGTCCGCGTTGCTCCTTCTCGTGTGGTTCCCGCTGATCAGCGGCATGGCGGGGCGGCGCTACCGGTTCGCCGCCGGGCTGCCGGCGGACGTGTTCCTCGCCCGCTGGCTGCTGATCACCGCCGTCCTCTTCGGCGGCTCGGCGCTGCTGCTGGCGCTGCGGCTGCGCAGGGCGGCGAAGCACCGTTTGCCGGCCGTCCACTGACCGGCCCGCTCCCAACCCTGTGCGTACTGGAGCAGCGCCCGTGTGCCGAGCCGCGCCCACGGGAAGAGGACGTCGGTCCCGCCGGCGTCGGTGAGGTCGACGACCTGCACCTGGGCGCGTTCGTCGACGTCCACCGGGGCGGTCTCGGCGATCAGCAGGCCCCCGGGGTGCAGGAGCCCGGCCACCCGGTCCAGGAGCGCACGCGGGTCGCCGCCGATGCCGACGTTGCCGTCCAAGAGCAGGACGGTGCCCCAGCGCCCCTCGCCGGGCAGCGGCTCGAAGACCGAGCGCCGCAGCGCCTGACCCCCGAGCCGCACGGTGTGGTCCACGGCGGCCTCGCTGACGTCGATGCCGAGGACGGTCCGGCCCCGGGCGGCGAGTTCCGCCACCAGTCGCCCGGGCCCGCACCCCACGTCCAGCACGGTTCCCTCGCACCGGTCCAGCACGTCCCGGTCGACCGCGTCGGCCCCGGCGCACCAGCGTTCCACCTCCAGCGGCAGCAGCCAGCCGTCGGCGCGGCGCAGGAACAGCGGGCCGCGGCCGGCGCGCAGGGCGGCGGCGTAGGGGCCGGCGGTCGCCCAGGGAAGGGCGGGGGCGGGCGGGGTGCTCATCGGGGTGCGGCCGGGCGCGAGGTCGGCTCCGTGGCCGGCGGCGAGTCGACCCCCGTGACCGGCCGCGCGACCGCCGTGCACCGGGCCAGCCGTGCGGCGAAGCGGCCGTGCGGGGCCACAGCGGCCACGGCACGGGCGTCGGCGGCGGTGTCGACGTCGCGCAGGTGCGGCAGGTTGTGCACCCGCAGGCCGGCGGTGAGGAGCCGGTTTCGTTGGGCCGCTCCCGTCATCGAGGTCGACATGGGCACGCCCCGCAGCAGGGCGGGATCGGGGTGCGCCAGGCCGATGGCCCAGAAGCCGCCGTCCTCGGCCGGGCCGAAGTGGGCGTCGCAGTCGGCGAAGTCCACGGTGAGCAACTCCGGCGTCACCTGCGGGGTGTCCATGCCGATGAGCAGGGCCGGGCCGTCGCAGCGCGCGAAGGCGTCGGCCAGCCGCTCGTCCAGCCCGCCCGCGCACTGCGGTACGACGTCGAAGCCGGGCGGCAGCCAGGGACCCGGGGTGCCGTCGAGGACGAGGACGCGCCGGGAGGCGGGCGTGGCCGCCACGGCGTGCAGGGTGTCCGCGAGGGCCGCCTCGGCCAACTGAGCCGCCTGACCGGGCGTGAACGGCGGGGTGAGCCGGGTCTTGACCCGGCCCGGCCGCGGCTCCTTGGCGATGACGAGGAGCGTGGTCAACGGACGGTTCCTCCTCCGTGCGCGGGGGATTCGCGCAACACACGGCTCATGTCCCGTACGGCCTGCCAGGTGCCGCGCCAGGTGCCCGTGACCTTCGAGGCTCCGGTGCGCGGCAGGTACGGCACGTCGTGCTCGGCGATCCGCCAGCCGGCGTCGGCCGCGCGGACGACCATCTGGAGCGGATAGCCGCTGCGCCGGTCGGTGAGGCCGAGGGCGAGCAGCGGCTCGCGGCGGGCGGCGCGCAAGGGACCGAGGTCGTGCAGGCGCAGCCCGGTGCGCCGGCGCAGCATCCGCGCGAGCGCGAGGTTGCCGGCGCGGGCGTGCGCGGGCCACGTGCCCCGGCCCTGCGGACGCCGTCGGCCGAGCACAAGGTCGGCCTCACCGCCCCGGACTTCGCGGACGAAGGGGACGAGGAGTGACGGGTCGAGGGAGGCGTCGCCGTCGCAGAAGCACACCACGTCGGCGGTGGCGGCGGTCAGCCCGGCGTGGCAGGCGGCGCCGAAGCCCCGGCGCGGCTCGCGCACGACGGTTGCGCCGCACGCGTGGGCGACCTCGGCCGAGCCGTCGGTGGAACCGTTGTCGACGACGAGCGCGCGCCAGCCCGGCGGGATCCGTTCGAGCACCCAGGGAAGGGCTTCGGCCTCGTTCAGGCAGGGCAGCACCACGTCGACGTCCGAAGGGGTCGTCGTCACGGTTTCACCCTACGCATGCGAATCGGGCATACCGGACTCCCGCTCCTTACGAAACGCGGACGTCCAAGGCCAAGGCGCTCTTCGGACTGCGCACCGGCGGCGGCGCGGTGCCAGGCTGGAGGCATGCAGCAGCAGCCGTACGAGCCCCTGGGGGCACAAGCCGCCGCCGGGTCTCCCCGGATCCTGGTCGTCGACGACGACCCGACCGTCGCCGAGGTCGTCGCCGGGTATCTGGTCCGCGCCGGGTACGTCGTCGACCGCGCCGACGACGGCCCGACGGCCCTCACCCGTGCCACCGCGCACTGGCCGGACCTGGTGGTGCTCGACCTGATGCTGCCCGGCATGGACGGCCTGGAGGTGTGCCGGCGGATCCGCGGCCACGGCCCAGTGCCGGTCATCATGCTCACCGCCCGCGGTGACGAGGACGACCGCATCCTGGGCCTGGAGGTCGGCGCCGACGACTACGTCACCAAGCCCTTCAGCCCCCGCGAGCTGGTGCTGCGCGTGGAGTCGGTGCTGCGCCGCAGCAGGCCCGCCGCCACCGGACACCAACTGGGAGCGGCCGGTCTGACCGTCGATCCGGCAGCCCGCCGGGCCACCAAGAACGGCACCGGACTCGCCCTCACCCTCCGCGAGTTCGACCTGCTCTCCTTCTTCCTGCGCCACCCGGGGCGGGCCTGCAGCCGCGAAGACCTGATGCGCGAGGTGTGGGGCTGGGACTTCGGCGACCTGTCGACCGTCACGGTCCACGTCCGCCGCCTGCGCAGCAAGGTGGAGGACGACCCGGCCCGGCCCCGCCTGATCCAGACCGTGTGGGGCGTGGGCTACCGCTTCGACCCCACCGGCGAGGAGGACTGACCGTGCGAGACACCCTCCTCATCGCCCTGTACGCCTTCGCCGGTGCCGCCGCCACGGGACTCGCCGGAGCGGGCGTACTGCGCCTGATCCGGCGCCGCTCGCTGACCGCCTCGCTCGCCGTGGTCGCGGCGGTCGGGGTCGTCGCGATGCTCGCGGGCACGCTCGCCGTCGCCTGGGCGATGTTCCTGTCGCCGCACGACCTGACCGTCGTCACGACCGTCGTCGCCATGGCGGCCGTCGTCTCCCTGGCCACCGCGCTGCTGCTGGGCCGGTGGGTCGTCGCCCGCAGCCGCGAACTCGCCGTGGCCGCACGCTCCCTCGGCGACGGCGCCGACTTCACCGCCCCCGACGGCCCGGCGACCGCCGAACTGGAGTCCCTGAGCCGCGAGTTGACGGCCACCAGCGCCAGACTCGCCCAATCCCGGGAGCGGGAACGCGCGCTGGAGACCTCCCGGCGCGAACTCGTCGCCTGGATCTCGCACGACCTGCGCACTCCGCTGGCCGGCCTGCGCGCCATGTCGGAGGCCCTGGAGGACGGCGTCGCCGCCGACCCCGACCGCTACCTGAAACAGATGCGCACCGAGGTCGAGCGCCTCAACGACATGGTCGGCGATCTCTTCCAGCTCTCCCGCATCCACGCCGGCACGCTGCCCCTGGCCCCCACCCGGATCTCCCTGTACGACCTGGTCGGCGACGCGCTGGCGGGAGCCGACCCGCTCGCCCGGGAACACGGGGTGCGGCTGGTGGGCGGCCGCATCGAACCGGTACCGGTGGAGGTGGACGGCAAGGAGATGAGCCGGGTGCTGGGCAACCTGCTGGTCAACGCCATCCGCCGGACGCCGGCCGACGGCACGGTCGCCATCGCTGCGGAACGTTCCCCCGAGGGCGTCGTGCTGTCGGTGACGGATGGCTGCGGCGGCATCCCCGAGGAGGACCTGCCACGCGTCTTCGACACCGGCTGGCGCGGCACGCACGCCCGGACACCCCCGGCCGGCGCGGGCCTGGGCCTCGCCATCGTCCGGGGGATCGTGGAAGCACACCAGGGCCGGACCACTGTACGCAACATTCCCGGCGGCTGCCGTTTCGAGGTGGTGCTGCCCGCCGCCGCTTCCTGACCGCGGGCAGTGCCACCGGTCCACCGCGGTCCTACGCCCCCCGCATTCCGGCCCGCGCGAACTCCGCCATGCCCTCCTCGAAACCGACCTCCGGCCTCCAACCCAGCCCGTCCCGCAGCCGCGACGAGTCCGCGGTGATGTGCCGTACGTCCCCGAGCCGGTACTCGCCGGTGACGACCGGCTCGGGCCCGCCGTACGCGGCGGCCAGCGCTCGCGCCATCTCGCCGACGGTGCGCGGTTCACCGCTGCCGGTGTTGTATGCCGTGAGTACACCCTGGGCGGCCTCCGCCTCCAGCGCCACCACGTTGGCCGCCGCCACGTCCCGGACGTGCACGAAGTCCCTCAGTTGCCGCCCATCCTCGAACACGCGCGGTGCCTGGCCCCGGGCGAGCGCCGAGCGGAAGAAGGAGGCGACGCCGGCGTACGGGGTGTCGCGCGGCATTCCGGGCCCGTACACGTTGTGGTAGCGCAGCGACACCGCCGACCCGCCGGTGCAGCGGGCCCAGGCGGCGGCCAGGTGCTCCTGGGCGAGCTTGGTCGCCGCGTACACGTTCCGGGGATCGGCCGGGGCGTCCTCGCCGACCAGGCCGGAGGAGAGTCCTTCCCCGCACACCGGGCAGGCGGGCTCGAACCGGCCCGCGTCGAGGTCGGCGACGGCACGCGGCCCGGGCCGTACGACCCCGTGCCGCGGGCACTCGTACCGCCCCTCCCCGTAGACGACCATCGACCCGGCCAGCACGAGAGGCCCGACGCCGGCCTCCGCCATGGCGGCGAGCAACACGGCGGTGCCCAGGTCGTTGCGCGAGACGTACTTTGCCGCGTCGGCGACCCCGTTGCCGAGCCCGACCATCGCGGCCTGGTGGCACACGGCGTCCACACCGGACAGGGCGCGACCGACGGCTGCCGGGTCCCGCACGTCGGCACCGGGATCCCCCCGCACGTCGAACACGAGCGGCTCATGTCCGCGCTCCCGGAGCGCGGCGACGACATGGGACCCGATGAACCCGGCACCGCCGGTGACCAGTACGCGCATACGGCCACGCTAGTTCCGCACCGGCGCCGCACCACGGGACCACGCCCGTACGTCATGACTCCGTAAGGCATGCACGGGTGCGTCGAACCAGGACAGAACGGAAACCGTGCGAGAGGCTGCCGTCCATGACAGCCTCACCCTCCACCGACACCCCGTACCGCTACGACGACGTGACCGCCCTCTACGTCAACTGCACCCTCAAACCGTCCCCGCAGCTCAGCCACACCCAGGGTCTGATCGACAAGAGCCGGGCCATCATGGAGGCCGCCGGCGTGACCACGGTCCTGATCCGCGCCGTGGACCACGACATCGCACCCGGCGTCTACCCGGACATGACCGAGCACGGCTTCACCTCCGACGCCTGGCCCGGGCTGTACGAGAAGGTGATGGCCGCCGACATCCTCGTGCTCGCCGGCCCGATCTGGCTGGGCGACAACAGCTCCGTCACCAAGCAGGTCATCGAGCGTCTCTATGCCTGCTCCTCGCTGCTCAACTCCCAGGGCCAGTACGCCTACTACGGCCGCGTCGGCGGCTGTCTGATCACCGGCAACGAGGACGGCGTGAAGCACTGCGCCATGAACGTCCTCTACAGCCTCCAGCACCTCGGCTACACGATCCCGCCTCAGGCGGACGCCGGCTGGATTGGCGAGGCCGGCCCCGGGCCGTCGTACCTCGACCCGGGCTCGGGCGGCCCGGAGAACGACTTCACCAACCGCAACACCACCTTCATGACCTGGAACCTGATGCACCTCGCCGCCCTGCTGAAGCGCGCCGGAGGCCTCCCCGCCCACGGCAACAAGCGCTCGCAGTGGGACGCCGGCTGCCGCCCGGGTGCGGACAACCCCGAGCACCGCTGACCGATCCCCGGCGGACGCAAGGGTTTCGTCGTCCGCCAGGCAACCCAGGACGGCCGTCGGCCCAGGGCGCGCAAAGGGCCGCCGCCCTCAGTAGGACTGGGCAACCCCAGGTTGCTGACCTGGGGTTTCTCTCTGGAGCGGGTGACGAGGATCGAACTCGCGCTCTCAGCTTGGGAAGCGACGGCACTTGTGCGCCCACATGGCTATTGACCTGCGCAGATCCGCTGTGCTTCCCTCCCCGTGAGGGGCCTGGGGCACCGCTGTCGACTGTGGCTGTCCGCCCCGACGGGCACACCAAGGGCACGGGTGGCGTGCAGGGGGCGGACCGAGGGGGTATGAGGTGTCTCGGGGCTTTGGGAGATGTATCGGGATCGCGGGCGAAGTGGCCGCTCCGCCCATGCGCATACCTCGATCGGACCTGCCCCGACAGCGGGTGCCGCGAGGCCGATGCATGTTCCTCATACGGCGGCCTCGTGCCCCTGCCGTAGTGATCCTCGTGCGCCCGCCGAACGAACCCCCTGACATCGCCGTCACCGCTGTTGCACCGCAGGTTTCCACGGGCGTCGCCCATGACGACGCCCGTCCTGCCGCTCGCCGGTGATGTTGCCGGCTGGATGAGCGTTACAGGAAGCGCACCAGTCGGAGAACGCCCTCACGCAGGAGCCGGGGTCGTCGTCTCAGGCGGCCTGCTGCGATGGGCGCGACCAACCGTGCTGAGAACAGCGGTAGTCGGGCTGTTGTCACCGTCGTAGGCGGGGTTGCCAAGACGATGTCCCGTACCAGAGCCGGGGGGCGGCTCGCGGGACGGCGACGGACTTGCGGCAACCAGGGCTGTGATCTTTCCGTCTTGCTTCGGCGGGCAGTTCTTCGTGAGGGAAAAGCGGTTCCGGCCGGAAGGTGACGAGCGAACCCCGCCCCCCGATATGACCAACATCTAACAAAGCGGCCAAGAATTGAGATACATGCCACCACGGGACTTTTCGCGAATAAACCGGAGAACCGCGTTCTCTGCGTGGCGTCGACCGCGGGCGAGACTCTGGGCCGTGGCGGGTGTCGCGGCCCTAGGATTCCTCATCGTGCTGGAGTTCGCCGCGCGTCGCTACGGCCTGCCAGGGCCGATCACCAACCAGGTGCGAGAGGTGGTGGTCGCCCCCAAGTCGGGCGGCCTGTTGTACGCCGCTATGGCGTTGATGATGGTGGTCCTCACCTGGCGGCAACGGTTCATCGCGGCGTGTGCGGCGATCGGAATCGATATCGCCTTCTCGCTGATCCGGTGGGCGGTCGACGCCAAGACGACCGGCGGCCACCCCTTCGGCAACGGTGCATTGTGGGTGATTCTGGGCTACGCGGTCATCGCTGTCACTCACCGCACCGGCCGGGAACGTGTCCTGCTGCTGAAGGGCGTCGGGCTGGGCCTGCTGCTGGTGGCCGGCCGCAAGACCGGCGACACATGGCTGCTCATCACCTCGAAGACCCGCCCAGCAGTGCTCGACCAGTACGTGGCAACAGCCGATTATGTGTTGGGCAATCCGTCGTGGCTGGTAGGCCGGGTTGTCAGGGCCACCGGGTCCATCGGCTTCAATTTCCTCGACATCGTCTACGGTCAACTAGCGGTGGCCGCAGTCGTTGTCGCGCTGTACCAACTGCGCGGCGTGGCGGTCGAGCGCCGCTTCCCGGGCCATCACCTGGTGCGCACCTTTCTGGTGATCGGCCTTCTCGGACCGGCCTTCTACATGATCTTCCCGGTGGTTGGACCGGTCTTCGCCTACGGCACCGGCACCGAGTACTGGGCGACGGTCAGCCTGTGGTCGGCGGAGATTCCGTCAAGCGGGCACTGGGCGGTGGCCGACCTGTGGCCACAAACGCCCCCGCCGATCAATACCCCGCACCCCATGCCATTCGACGAGATCACCCCGCGGAACTGCATGCCCAGCCTGCACACGGCGTGGGCTGCCGCGATCTTCATCCATTCCCGGAAGGGCCCACGCATTCTGCGGTACGCAGGCACGTTCTGGCTGATTGCCACGCTCGCCGCAACGCTGGGCTTCGGCTACCACTACGGCGTGGATCTCATTGCCGGCGTGGTGTTTGCGCTCACGATCGAGGCGGTTCTGCGGTCGCTCGACCGCGGCTGGGATCGATCCGGGATCAGGCTGGTCGCTTACGCAGCAACGGTCTTCGCTGCGCTGTTGGTGTCTTACCGCTTCCTGCCGTTGAAGATGGCCGAGCATCCGTGGGTGTCCGGACCACTGCTCATGCTGGCGATGACCTCAGTGGTCTACGGCTACGTACGGACCACCGCGGCGTGGGAACCGAGGGCCACACCAGCGCGACAACCGGAACCGCAGCCAGAACCGATCTGAATCGTGTTGCACCAGGTTGTCGGCTGCGCGCCGTCCGAGTGAGGCCGGGATGCCGGCGTCAAGGCTTTGGGGCGGTGTCAGGCGAGGCGCGAGCCCCGCCGCAGTGTTCTTGCGGGAACGGCAGGGTGAGGCTGTCGCCGACTGCGTCCGTCACGCCGTCAGCCGCCAAACTCACTTCCGACCTGGACTTCTGACCGTATTGCGCCACCCTCGCCTCGGGCTCGGGAACCCGGACGCCGACACCGGACGCCTTGACGCCGCCGAACGGTGCGCAGGTCGCGGACGTTGCAGTGCGGTGGGCCCCGCGGGGCGGGGCCCACCGGCGTGCGGCAGACGTCAGCTGGCGCCGCACTGACCCCGCACGGTGAACGGAAGGCTTTCGTAGCCCGAGACGTCGTACGAACCGAGGGAGCCGTCGGCGGCCGCCGTCGCGGCGAGCGGAAGAAGCCGGGTGACGCTCGCTCACGTCTCCCCTTTGGGCGCGGCGGCTGCAGTGCGGTGGTGAGTGAGCGCGAGTGCCGCACCCGCCGCGAGGAGAGCGGCGAGGGCCGCGTAGCCGTACGACAGGGCGGACCCGGCGGCGACACCGCCGACCAGTAGCGGTCCGCCCGCGTCACCGAGTTCGCGGCCGAGTTCGGCGGCGCCCATGGTCTGGCCGAGGCGCTCGGCGGGGGTTGCGGCGGCCAGGGCGGCGAAGCCGAGCGGGGTGATCAGGCCGGTGCCGGTGCCGATGAGGGCGGCCGCGGTCAGCACCCCGGTCAGGCCTGGGAGCAGGGCGCAGCCCAGGCCGGCTGCGGTGAGCAGGAGCCCGGCGGTGAGGCCGCCGCGCGGGGTGAGGCTTCCGTCGTCCAGGGCGCGCCCGGCGTGGGGCTGGACGAGCGCCGCGCACGCGGCGAGGACCGACACGGCGGCGCCGGTGGCGACGGTGCCCAGTCCGGCGGCGCGGCCGGAGACCGGAAGGAAGCCCACCCCGACCGACAGGGCGGCGGTTGCGGCGGCCAGGGCCGCGGTCGGGGCGAGGAAGGACGGGTCGGCCAGGCGCCGGGCCAGGTCCAGCACCGTCTGCCGGGCCCTGGGCAGCGGGGGGACGACGGGGACGGCGAGCGCGGCCCAGGCGGCGACCGCCGCACCGAGCACTGCCAGCACCGCGAAGAGCAGGCGCAGACCGCCGGCCCACACCAGGAGGCCGCCGAGCAGCGGGCCGAGGGTGTAGCCGATCGACTTGTAGAAGCCGTAGGAGCCGAATGCCCGCCCGTGCTTGGCCGCCGGATTCAGCCGTGCGACGAGCGCCGAGGCGGACGGGGAGAAGGCCGAGGCGGCCGCGCCTTGGCCCAACCGGGCCGCCCACAGCCATCCAGGGCTGTCCGCGACCACGTACACGGCGGAAGCGGCGGCGAAGGCGACCAGCCCGCCCAGCAGCACCGGACGGGCGCCGATCCGGTCGGCGAGCGTGCCGAAGACCGGCTTGAGGATCACCTCGGCCCCGTCATACAGGGCGAGCAGCCCGCCGAGCACGAGCAGGGAGGTGACGGCGTCTTCGGAGAAGCCGCCGAGGTTGGCGGCGATGCCGTGGGCGCCGAAGGCGGTGGTGAACCCGGCCGCGTACAGCGGCCACATGTGCCGTGCCGGGGCCGACTGGGTCATCGCTGGTCCTCCGGCCTCTCGTGCAGGGCGCGGAAGACGCGTTCGGCGTAGTCCTCGCAGGCGGTGGTGCAGTCCTTGAGCCGCTTGGTGGCCTCGGCCGCCTCCGGCGCGCCGAACACGTCGCGGGCGGTCAGGTCGCGGTGCCAGCGCCGCAGCCGCTCCAGCGACTGCTCCTCCTCTTCCAGTTCGGCCAGGGTGAACTTCTGGTTGCGGATCTCCTTGGCCAGTTCCTTCTCGAACTTGCCGCAGTCGGCCAGGAACTCCGTCCAGTCGCACGAGCGTGCGGCGGTGAACAGCGCCTGGAAGCGGGCGGCGTCCTCGGGGCTGCGCCCGGAGGCGTTCAGGGTCACGGCCTGGCCGTCGGCCTGTTCGGTCAGCGTGATCGCGCGGGCGATGCCGTCGGCGCAGACCGGCACGTCCGGTACGGCCCACACGCCCTGGCCGAGGGAGAGCGCGCCGATCTTGCGCAGTTCCCGCCAGACCGCCACGCGGTGCCGGGACGGTTCGGCGGGCAGCTTGATCACAAGGAGCAGCCAGCGGCTTTCTGGTTCTGAGTTGGGCACATCAAGGAATGTAACACTTGTTACATCAGTCGCTGTACCGACGACTGCCGTGAGCGGGCCGCGGTCATGCAGTGACCATGCCCGTGGCGACCGGGCCGAACAGCAGCACGCCGACGGCCAGGCGGTAGGTGACGAAAGGCCTTGAAGGAGTCCGTCCGCCACATCCCCGCCCGCGCCAAGGACGCCGCCCTGGGCACCCTCGGCCGCCGCACCACGCTCGCCGGCGCCGACCCCGTGCCCCGCCGTGTCGCCGCCCTCCTCGCCGCGCCTCTCCGCCGTCACCCCGCCCTCGCCGCCGCGAACGCGACCGTCCTCGCCGCCGCGACCCTGTCGACTGCCGAAGCCGCCCACGACCTCCACCTCCTACTGAAAGCCGTTGGCGCCTGGTAGTCCGGTCGGCAGCCCGGGAGCGGTGAACGAACTGACGATCGGGGACGGCCCGGCCGCGCGATGACCTTTGGCGAAGGCTGGCACACCGTGGTCTCAGAAAGCCCGTGGTGGCGGTCGATTCCTTGTCGGATGAGCAGGCAGCCCGGTACGGGGCGTTCCACGGATCGCCGTCTCGTGCGGATCGGAGCGGTACTTCTTCCTGGATGACTCGGATCCGGAGAAGGTGCGGGCCGAGCGGCGTGCGCACAACCGGCTCGGGTTCGCGGTCCAGTTGAGGAGCGTGCGGCTTCAGGCGGACATGAAGCTGGTGGGCATCGACTTCCAGCTGCCCACCAGCTGCTTCGTCGTCCGACCAGTGGAGGTCACGTCCGTCCGGCGCTTCCTGTGCGAACTCACCGAGCGGGGAAGGTGAGCCGCAGAACGATCTCGCCGTCGTCGATCTCCCCGGTGGGCTCGAACCCGAACTTCTGGTAGAAGGGCCATGGTTCGCCGTCGCCGGGGTCGTAGCTGGTCAGCAGCTCGGTGGCGCCGTCCGCGCGAACCAGGGCGACGATCTGCGTGAGCACCTCTCGGCCGATCCCTCGCCTCTGGTACCGCTTGTCGACGAGGAGGCGCCAGATGAAGTGCCGTCCTTGGAAAGGACCGGTCGGCGGCTTCCAGGACAGCATCACGAAGCCGACCGGCTCGTCGCCACGGTACACGGCGCGGTACCAGGGATTGGCCTCCGGTGTCTTCGCCGCCTCCTTGAGCGACTTGGACACGGAGGCGACGAACTGCTTCTGGTCACGTCGGACGCGTAGGGCACGAACGGCGTCCCGGTTGTCGTCGGTGATCTCCCGTAGGCGCACGCCTGGCGACCTCATGCCACACCCCTTCCTGCATCCGGCAGCTGCGCCGTCCGGGCCGACGTGGAGAGCCGCCACTGCGCGGCATTCCCTTGTGCCTACGCGTTGTCAGGGACGCCAGGTTGGGCGTCTTCGCAGCGTATTCCACGCAGGCGGACCGGAGCGGGACCGGCACGCCGGGCTGTGGCCGCGTCCGAGGCCGCTTCTGGTCAAGGGCAGCTCGGCCTGCCTGACGTCGCGATGCTCGGCAGAACCCTCTGGCCGGCGTGTGAACTGGAGCAGGCCGGCCCCCCAGTGGGGCGTCGCAAAGGGGCACAGGCGGGCCCGCCCGACGAACCCGCCATCGGCCGATCCCGCGGCGGCTGACGACGAAGATGCGCCTTGCTGCCGACTCCGGCTGCCCGCCCTCGCGTTCGTACCCACCGCCGGGCAGGCCGACGACGCACCCGCCTTCACGGACGTGATGACCCGTTTGCGTTTTCCCCGCCGCCGCGGCAGGCCGCGAACCCGGCCGGACCTTGTCCTGGCGGACAAGGCGCACTCGCCCCGCGCGATCCGCGACCACCTGCGCGATCGCGGCATCCGAGCAGTCATCCCCGTCCCGGCGGACCAGCGAAGTCACCGGCTGCGACGAGGCAGCCGGGGCGGCATACCACCAGCCTTCGACGGCGAGGCCTGCAAGCAGCGCAACACCGTCGAGCGGTGCATCAACCGCCTGCAGCAATGGCGAGGCATCGCCACTCGCTACGAGAAGACCGCCACCATCCACCTGGCCGGACTCCACATCGCAGGCATCTTCCTCTGGTCCGCCCGTTGATCCAAACGAAAGCCCCTCGTAGCCGCTTACCTGTGACTTCACGGCTTGACCGGGCCGTGGCCGTGGTGATGCCGTTGGCCTGGCTGCCGGCGGACGGCGACGTGTACGCGAGGCTGCTGCCCGTCCTGGTCGCACACGAAGCCGTGCTGTCCTCGACCACCGAGGGCGACACCGTGCGCCTGCCCAGCTCCCCGATCCAGTCGATCGCCGCCTGCCTGCATGGTCGTGAACCGCTGCGGCAGTCCTGTCGTCCTGCGGGAGTCCGGGGCGGTACCGGTTTAATGCGTTGACGTGCACTGCGATGGCCTTGTTAACCTGCAGGTCCTCGCTTCATTCCCGTCTGGGCTGTATGCCTCAGGAAAGGGTGTTTTATGCCCCGGCCTGCGCCGAGCGTGCCTCGCCTCACCGCATAACCGTCTGGCTGCCCTGCCGCCACGCGTGTGGTTGTGCGTGTCCGGTGCTCGGTTCTGCGCGCCACCCACATGGCTTCCGTGTGCCTGTGGTGTCCGTGTGACCACTTTCCGCCGAGGCCGCTCGGCCTGCTCTTGCTGTCATGACCGACTTCTCAGCAAGGAGCGCCCCGGGTGTCCAGCAACAACGCCCACAACACTCTGAAGATCGAAACTTTCACTTGCGCGTGGTGCGGTTTGACCGTGTCCGTCGTCGCCGGCGACGGCAAACGGCGCAACCACTGTCCGTCGTGCCTGCACTCCCGCCACGTTCTCGATCACATCGAGGGCGGCGCGAGTCAGTGCCACGGGCGGATGTCCCCGATCGCCATCGCGGTGCTGCGCACCGGTGAATGGATGGTCATCCACCGCTGCGTACGGTGCGACGAACTGACCTCGAACCCAACATGCGCCGATGACAACCAGCTCGTCCTGATGCGGATGGCCGTACGGCCGCTGGCCCAACCGCCGTTCCCGCTCGAAGCGTTCGGCACCCTCTGACCGGCCCGGAAAGGGGGAGGGAACCCATGCCACGACGCACCAACTCGCCCGGGTCCGGCCAGATTCGACGCCCGCAACGGCACAAGGACGTCCTGCGCAGCCGGGGCGGGCACCGGGCGAATGGCTTCCGCTGTGCGGGCTGCCGCCTGGATGTCTCCTTGGACGCAGCGGGCACCTCGCACCGCAACCACTGCCCGAACTGCCTGGTCAGTCTCCACGTCGACCGCAAGGTACCCGGCGACCGGGCCTCGGACTGCCGCGGCCGGATGGAAGCACTGTGCATGTCGGTCCGGTCGGACGGCGAATGGACGATCATCCACCAGTGCCAGTCCTGCGGCGAGCTCAGCGCCAACCGCATCGCCGGCGACGACAATGCACTGGCCCTGGTCCGCCTCGCGCTCAGGCCGCTGAAGAACATCGGCATCGCACACCGCGCGCTGCTCACCCTGTGACCATGCCCGGGGAAGCCGGGGGAAGGCCACCACGCCAACCCCCGGCTCCCTCATGGCCGGCTTCAGGGCGGCCCTCGCCGAGACGACCGCACTGACCGCCGCCCTGTACCAGCACCGCCGAGTCGGCAGCCCGTAGCGAAGTCACCCGGGCTCCGCTACGGACTGCCGGTCGGTCCGCGAACCGCGACGAACGCGACGCCGCAGGGCCAACCCCCGCGTCATCAAACGCAAAGTCAGCCGGCCCTCAAGCGGGCCACCCACCGCGTGGCAGACCGCCCACGTGTTCCGGCCATGACCATCGTCGGCGCCACCAAGCCCAAACGGGCCAAGCACACATCAACTCCCTGAATTACCCGTAAGGCGAGGCGGCGATGTCAAAAAGTCCGACTGTCTTGCCTCTTGAGTATCCGTCGTACCTCCCGCAGGGTGGCAAGCGCTTGCAGCGAACCAATCCAGCGACGGAGGTCCGATGCACGACGAGAACGCGACACCGGTCCCTGACGACTCATCCGACGGCTACTCCCGGCGCGCGATGCTGCGTGGTGTCGGCATCGCCGGAGCGGGCCTCGGCCTTGGCGCCTTGACCGGTGGCACGGCACACGCCGACGGCGCCCGGGCTGTGGCCGCTCCCGCCGCCGGCCAGGCCACCGACGCGGCACCCGCCCGCAAGGGCGAGACGATGATCGGGGTGCCGTTCGAAGGACGCGGAACTGTGCGGGTCGGCATGATCGGGCTCGGCAACCGCGGCGGCGGCATGATCGACCTGTTTCTGGCGATGCCTGGCGTCCAGGTCGTCGCCCTGTGCGATCCGGTCAAGGAGAAGACCGCGAGAGCCGCGCAGAAGGTGTCGGACGCGGGCCAGCCTGCGCCCGCGACGTACACGAAGGGCGAGGACGACTTCGAGAACCTGTGCAAGCGCGGCGACATCGACTTCGTGTACGTGGCGACGCCGTGGGACTGGCACTTCGAGATGGCGAAGACGGCGATGCTGAACGGAAAGCACGTCGGTGTGGAGTGCCCGATCGCCCTCCGGCTCGATCAGCTGTGGGAGCTGGTCGACCTGTCCGAGCGCACGCGACGGCACTGCATGCAGTTGGAGAACTGCTGCTACGGCCGCAATGAGATGCGGGTGCTGCGCATGGCGCACGCCGGGAAGTTCGGGCGGCTGCTGCACGGCGCCGGCGCGTACATCCACGATCTGCGCGGTCTGATGTTCGATCCGCACTATTACGAGGGTCCGTGGCGGCGGCTGTGGCACACACGGCTGCGCGGCGACCTCTACCCGAATCACGGGTTCGGCCCGGTCGCCAACTACATGGACATCAACCGTGGTGACCGCGTCACCCACATCTCCAGCTTCGGGACGCCCTCGTTGGGACTCGCCGAGTACCGCGAGGCCAAGATGCCGCACGGCGACCCGAGCTGGAAGGAGACGTACATCGAAAGCGACCGCACGATCAGCCTCGTCCAGACGGCGAAGGGGCGCGTGATCCGGCTGGAGCACGATGTCTCCACACCACACCCCTACTCGCGGATCAACAGCCTCGGCGGCACGAAGGGTGTCTTCGAGGACTACCCCGCGCGCATCTATATAGAGCCGGACCACGCCAACGACAGCTGGGGCGACTTCTCGAAGTACTCCGACTGGGATCACTGGCTCTGGAAGGAGCACTCCAACCCGCCCGGCGGGCACGGCGGTATGGACTACATCATGGTGTTCCGCCTGATGCAGTGCATGCGGCTCGGCCTGGTGCCCGACTTCGATGTGTACGACGCGGCGACCTGGACATCGCCGGTGCCGCTCAGCCATGCGTCGATCAAGGCGAACGGCGCGCCCCAGCCGATCCCCGATTTCACCCGGGGCCTGTGGGAGAAGGCACGCTCGGGCGTGGACTCGCAGAAGCCGGAGGAGTAACGGTCCGAGCGAGGTGAGACCGAGCCGCAGGCCCGGTGCGAAGTGGCGCACCGGGCCTGCGACAACCATCTCAGGTCCTCTGAGCTCGGCTTACTGGGACTCTTGCAGAAAGCCCCGGCGTTCACGCCGGGGATGAATGCATCTCAAGACTGCTCTGGCGTGCACCTTAGAGCGGGCGTTT
>NZ_JBIAXG010000059.1:0-39604 GCF_042896465.1 Streptomyces sp. NPDC001292 | reverse complement strand
CGGGAGTCCTCCCGGACGGGGCGGTCGTCGGTGAAGCAGGAAACCCAGCGGGCGACCGCTGGAATCCCCCGCCTTTAGGCGGGGGAGGAAGTCAAGTTGTGGGGAAGTGCGAGAAGAAGAAGAAGGAAGAAGGGGGGCCGGAGGGAACGCACCGTGCCGTAGCGGGCGTCCGCGGGAACCGGGTCCTGCGCGGACAGACCTGTCAGGCGTCGAGGAGGGCCAGACGCAGGGTGCGCTCGGCGAGTTCGCTGATACGGATGCCGTCGAAGCCGAAGACCGCGCTGCGGACCGTGTCCTCGAGGGGGTCCTTCCACTGGGCGGGGACGGCCGCCGCACCCGTCATGACGCCGGCCACCGAGCCGGCCGTCGCACCGTTGGAGTCGGTGTCCAGGCCGGCGCGCACGGTCAGCGCGATGGTGCGGGTGAAGTCGCCCCTGCCGTAGAGCAGGCCGGCCGTGATGACGGCGGCGTTCGGGACCGTGTGGATCCAGCCGAGGCCGGCGGTCTCGCCCGCGAGCGTGCCGAGCGCGTCCTCCCAGGGCAGGCCGGCCCCGTGCAGGGCGACCGCCCGGCGTACCGCGCGGGCAAGGCGGCTGCCGGCCGGGACCACCGTCAGCGCGGTGTCGACGGCGGCGCGGACGGTCGGTGCGGTGAAGGCCGCCGCGATCAGTGCCGCCGCCCACATGGCGCCGTAGACGCCGTTGCCGGTGTGCGACAGCACCGCGTCGCGGCGGGCCAGCGAGGCGGCGTGGCGCGGGTCGCCGGGGCTGGTCCAGCCGTGGATGTCGGCGCGGATCAGAGCGCCGATCCATTCTTGGTACGGGTTGTCGTACGTGGCCGTCAGGGGCGGCTTGAGACCGTTCGCGAGATTGCGGTACGCGGCCCGCTCCGCGGTGAACGTCTGCAGGTACGGCAGGCGCCGCAGCCACAGCTCGCCGACCTGCTCGGTGGTGAAGCCGAAGCCGTGCGTCTCCAGGAGCTCCAGGCCGAGGATCGCGTAGTCGACGTCGTCGTCGCGGCAGCTGCCGTGGATGCGGCCGCGCACGCAGCTTCGCCACTCGGGGCGCAGCGGCGGGTCGTCGTCGCCGGCCGCTTCGGGCAGGTAGTCGGTGAGCGGGAGCGCGTCGGCCGCGCGCAGGTAGCGGTCGATGCGGTCGCGCGTCCACACCTCGCCCTGCTCCACCGGCTTGCCCAGCATGTTGCCGGCGATCCGGCCCAGCCAGCCGCCGAGAACGCGGTCGGCGAGTCCTGGTCCGGTGTCCACAGCGGTCATGGGATCCGGTCTACCGGATTCCGGGGGCGGCCGCGCGCGGTTCCGGGCACGTCAGGGGCTTCTCAGGGTCCGGGCGGGGCATGACGGCGGGGGTGGTCGCCGGTTAAGGTCGCAGCGGCGCGACTGGCCCTGACGTGCGGGGCCCGGAGAGCAAGGGGATGTCAAGGTGGCGGACGCTGCAGTGCACGGCACCCGGAGGGTGCTGGTTGCCGCGGACAAGTTCAAGGGCTCGCTGACGGCCGTGCAGGTCGCCGAGCGTGTGACGGCCGGGCTGCGCCGGGTCGTGCCGGACGTGGAGGTGGAGGCGCTGCCCGTCGCCGACGGTGGCGACGGGACCGTGGACGCGGCGGTCGCGGCCGGGTTCGAGCGCCGGGAGGTACGGGTCGCGGGTCCCCTCGGGGACGAGGTGACGGCCGCGTTCGCGCTGCGCGGCGACACGGCGGTCGTGGAGATGGCCGAGGCCAGCGGGTTGCAGCGGCTGCCGGCCGGTGTGTTCGCGCCGCTCACGGCGTCCACGTACGGCTCCGGGGAGCTGTTGCGGGCCGCTCTGGACGCGGGGGCGCGCACGATCGTGTTCGGCGTCGGCGGGAGCGCGACGACGGACGGGGGCGCGGGGATGCTGGCCGCGCTCGGGGCACGGTTCCTGGACGCGGACGGGCAGTCGATCCCGCCCGGCGGTGGGGGACTGGCGGAACTCGCCCGGGCGGACCTGTCCGGGCTCGACCCGCGCCTCGCCGCCGTGGAGCTGGTGCTCGCCAGTGATGTCGACAATCCGCTGACCGGGCCGAAGGGCGCCCCGGCGGTCTACGGGCCGCAGAAGGGTGCCTCGCCGGACGACGTGGAGACGCTGGACGCGGCGCTCGCGCACTTCGCGAAGGTGCTGGAGGGTGGGAGCGCGGTCGGGGGCCGGGCTGCCGAGTACGCGGCGTCGCCGGGGGCGGGTGCGGCGGGTGGTATCGGGTTCGGGGCGATGCTGCTCGGAGCGCGGTTCCGGGCCGGGATCGAGGTCATGCTCGACGTGCTGGGCTTCGCTCCCGCGCTGGGGCGGGCCTCGCTGGTGATCACGGGTGAGGGCTCTTTGGACGAGCAGACGCTGCACGGCAAGGCGCCGGCGGGGGTCGCGGCGGCGGCGCGGGCCGCGGGCAAGGAGGTGGTCGCGGTCTGCGGCCGTCTTGCGCTGGACCCGGAGGTTCTGGACCGTGCCGGGATCCGGCGCGCGTATGCGCTGACCGAGGTCGAGCCGGACGTGGCGAAGTGCATCGCGGATGCGGGGGCGATTCTGGAGCGGGTGGCTGAGGGGATCGGCCGCGACTGGCTGAGCTGACGCCGAGCCTCGCCCACCGGCCCGCCCGGCTTGCCGGGTTTGAGGGTGACTGTTTCCCGGGGCTCCGCCCCAGCCCCGGCGCGGCGGGGCTCCGCCCCGGTGCATGGCCCACCGGCCGGCCCGGCTCGCTGGGTGTGAGGGTGACTGTTCCCTGGGGCTCCCGCCCCGGCCCTGGGCGGGGCTTCGCCCCTGCACCCCGCCGGGGCTCCTCCCCGGTCCTGCGTACCCGGCCGCCCGACTCGGTGAGCGTGAAGGTGCCGTTCCCCGGGGCTCCGCCCCGGCCCCCGGCGGGGCTTCGCCCCCGCACCCCGTCCCTGCGCCCCTGCACCCCGGCTGGTCTGCGTCCTTGCACCCGGCGAGGCCTCGCCCCTACTCACCGCCGGGGTTCTCGGTACCTCCCGGTGCTCGCGCGCGGCTCCCCTCCAGGGTCCCGGGACCCGGGGCCCGGCGGGGCGCAGGGGCATGGGGAAGGGCCCCGAACCTCGCGGTTCGGGGCCCTTCCCCTCGGCAGGCGCAGCGGAGCGTTACGGCTGGGCCGCCCGTGCCTCGCGGCGGTTGTCGCGGAAGTTGTTCACTCGGCGGGCCGTGGCGAACAGGGGGATCACCGCGCCCATGACCAGTTGCAGGGCGCAGCCGGTCTGGAGGAGGAGTTGGCCGCTCGGGGCGTCGAAGGCCCAGGCCGCCAGGAGGCCCATGGACAGGACGATCCAGGACAGCATCGCGACCGCCAGGCGGCCCCTCGGCTTCGGGTACTCCACCCGGCTCACCATCAGCCACGCGGTGCCCAGGATCGCCAGCAGCGTGGCCACGAAGGGCAGCTCCAGCAGGACGATGGAGACCACCGTCAGCGCGCCGAAGGGTGAGGGCATGCCCTGGAACATGCCGTCCTTCAGCGTCACGCAGGAGAATCTCGCGAGCCGGAGGACCACCGCCAGCAGCACCACGATCGCGCCGAGGGCCGCCACCCTCTGGTGGGCGTCGTCCGCGACCATGCCGTAGACGAGGACGAAGTACGCCGGGGCCAGGCCGAAGCTGATCAGGTCGGAGAGGTTGTCCAGCTCCGCGCCCATGGGGGAGGAGCGCAGCTTCCTCGCGACCAGGCCGTCGAACAGGTCGAAGACCGCCGCGCACAGCATCAGGATGACCGCCGTGGCGGCGCTGTGCCGGGCCATGCCCGCCGACTCGTCGTTGCCGGTCAGGTGCGGGATCAGGATGCCGGTGGTGGTGAAGTACACGGCCATGAAGCCGCAGGTCGCGTTGCCCAGGGTGAGGGTGTCCGCTATCGACAGGCGCAGCGAGAGGGGCATCTCCTCCTCTTCGTCCACCTCGTCCGCCTCCGGCACCCAGCCGGCCTGGGTCTCGGGATCAATGACGGTCAATTCGAGTCACCCCAGCCACGGTCTTCTGGCCGACCTCGACCGCGACGTCCACACCCTCGGGCAGGTAGAGGTCGACGCGCGAACCGAAACGGATCAGACCGATCCGCTCGCCCTGCTCGACCTTGGTGCCGGACGGGATGTAGGGGACGATGCGGCGGGCCACCGCGCCGGCGATCTGGACCATCTCGATGTCGCCGAGCTCGGTGTCGAAGTGCCAGACGACCCGCTCGTTGTTCTCGCTCTCCTTGTTGAAAGCCGGAACGAACCCGCCGGGGACGTGCTCGACGGACGTGACCGTGCCGGCGAGCGGGGCGCGGTTGACGTGGACGTTCAGCGGGCTCATGAAGATCGCGACGCGGGTGCGGCCGTCCTTCCACGGCATGATGCTCTGCACCACACCGTCGGCGGGCGAGATGACCCGACCCTGGGCGATCTCACGCTCGGGGTCGCGGAAGAACCACAGCATCCCCGCCGCCAGCGCGGTGGCGGGAACGGCTACGGCCTTGGCGGCACCCGAGCGGCGGGCGCGGACGAGGCTGACGGCTGCGGTGGCGACGGTCGGAAGAAGCCACGGCGATGCTCCGCGCGCAAGGCGTACGCCGGCCAGGCTGTCACGATGTGCAGAGGTTTGGCTGTGGGGCATGGATGACCTTCGTAGCGGATGATGCCGCGCTTTCGACGGGGGACGGCGGCTTTCCGCGATCGTAGCGGTTAAGGGCCACAACTGGGTAAGCCGAGCTGCCGAGTCGGCAGCCGAAGACCGCTGACGGGGTGTGATCTTCTTCTCGAAGAAAACACCCCGTAGCCGGACATTCAGCCCTGGTACCGATACTCTTCGAGCAGTCTGCGACCGATGATCATTTTCTGGATCTCGGCGGTGCCTTCACCGATGAGCAGCATGGGGGCCTCGCGGTACAGGCGCTCGATCTCGTACTCCTTGGAGAAGCCGTAGCCGCCGTGGATGCGGAAGGCGTCCTCCACGACCTCCTTGCAGTACTCGGAGGCCAGGTACTTCGCCATGCCGGCCTCGAGGTCGTTGCGCTCGCCGGAGTCCTTCTTGCGGGCGGCGTTCACCATCATGGCATGGGCGGCCTCCACCTTGGTGGCCATCTCGGCCAGCTTGAACTGGATGGCCTGGTGCTGTGCGATCGGCTTGCCGAAGGTGTGGCGCTGCTGGGCGTAGGCGACGCCCAGCTCGAAGGCGCGCTGGGCGACGCCGCAGCCCCGGGCGGCGACGTTCACGCGGCCGACCTCGACGCCGTCCATCATCTGGTAGAAGCCGCGGCCGGTGACGCCGCCCAGCACCCGGTCGGCCGGGACGCGCAGCCCGTCCATGATCAGCTCGGTGGTGTCGACGCCCTTGTAGCCCATCTTGTCGATCTTGCCTGGGATGGTGAGGCCGGGCCGGACCTCGCCGAAGCCGGGTTCCTTCTCCACCAGGAAGGTCGTCATGGACTTGTGGGGCGCGGTGCCCTCGGGGTGACCCTCGTCGCTGCGGACCAGGACCGCGACGAGCGAGGAGGTGCCGCCGTTGGTCAGCCACATCTTCTGGCCGGTCAGGACGTACTCGTCGCCGTCCCTGACGGCCTTGGACGTGATCGCCGACACATCGGAGCCCAGGCCCGGCTCCGACATCGAGAAGGCGCCGCGGACGTCGCCGGCCGCCATGCGGGGCAGGAAGTGGTCCTTCTGTTCCTGCGTGCCGTGCTGCTTGAGCATGTACGCGACGATGAAGTGCGTGTTGATGATGCCGGACACCGACATCCAGCCGCGGGCGATCTCCTCCACGCACAGCGCGTACGTCAGCAGCGACTCACCCAGGCCCCCGTACTCCTCGGGGATCATCAGACCGAACAGGCCGAGTTCCTTCAGGCCGTCCACGATCGCTTGCGGGTACTCGTCGCGGTGCTCCAGCTCGGTCGCGACCGGGATGATCTCCTTGTCGACAAAGTCCCGGACGGTGGAGACGATCTCCTGCTGCACGTCCGTCAGACCGGCGGTCTGAGCGAGTCGGGCCATGGCCTACTTCCCCTGCTCCCTGAGTTCCGAACTGGGTGTGCCGCCCCGCAGGGGCGTCGTTTGAGGGTGGTGGTGGGAGACGGCCGGGCGGCCGGGCTGCTCGCCGCCGCGCTCCTTGGTGTACGCCTCGGTCGGCACCATCACCTTGCGCCGGAAGGTGCACACCAGCGTGCCGTCCTGCTTGTAGCCCCTGGTCTCGACGTGGACGATGCCGCGGTCGCTCTTCGACTTCGACGGCCACTTGTCCAGCACGGTCGTCTCGCCGTAGATCGTGTCGCCGTGGAAGGTCGGCGCCACGTGCTTGAGCGACTCGATCTCCAGGTTGGCGATGGCCTTGCCGGAGACGTCCGGGACGGACATGCCGAGCAGGAGGGAGTAGATGTAGTTGCCCACGACGACGTTCTTGCCGAAGTCGGTCGTCTTCTCGGCGTAGTTGGCGTCCATGTGGAGGGGGTGGTGGTTCATGGTCAGGAGACAGAACAGGTGGTCGTCGTACTCCGTGATCGTCTTGCCCGGCCAGTGCTTGTACACCGCCCCGACCTCGAACTCCTCGAAGGTCCGTCCGAACTGCATGCCGCTCAGCCCTCCGGGATCTCGAACTTGCTGGTGCGCCGCATGCCCGCCGCGCGGCCCTTGCCCGCGACGACCAGCGCCATCTTGCGGCTGGCCTCGTCGATCATCTCGTCGCCGAGCATCGCCGAACCCTTCTTGCCGCCCGCCTCGGACGTGCAGTACTCGTACGCGTCCAGGATCAGCTCCGCGTGGTCGTAGTCCTCCTGGGAGGGCGAGAAGACCTCGTTGGCGGCCTCCACCTGACCGGGGTGCAGCACCCACTTGCCGTCGAAACCGAGCGCGGCGGCCCGTCCCGCCACCTCGCGGAAGCCGTCGACGTTGCGGATCTGAAGGTAGGGGCCGTCGATCGCCTGGAGGTCGTTGGCGCGCGCGGCCATCAGGATCTTCATCAGGATGTAGTGGTAGGCGTCCGCCGGGTAGCCGGGCGGCTGCTCGCCCACGACGAGCGACTTCATGTTGATCGACGCCATGAAGTCGGCCGGGCCGAAGACGATCGTCTCGATGCGCTCGGAGGCCTGCGCGATCTCGTTGACGTTGTTCAGGCCCCGCGCGTTCTCGATCTGCGCCTCGATGCCGATGCGGCCCACCTCGAAGCCCATGGTCTTCTCGATCTGCGTCAGCAGCAGGTCCAGCGCCACGACCTGCTGGGCGTCCTGCACCTTCGGCAGCATGATGCAGTCCAGGTTCTGGCCCGCGCCCTCGACCACCGTCACGACGTCCCGGTACGTCCACTCGGTCGTCCAGTCGTTGACCCGGACCACCCTGGTCTTGCCCGACCAGTCGCCCTCGTTGAGGAACTTGACGATGGTGTGCCGCGCCTCCGGCTTGGCCAGCGGCGCGCAGGCGTCCTCCAGGTCCAGGAACACCTGGTCGGCGGGCAGGCCCTGAGCCTTCTCCAGGAAACGGGGGTTCGAGCCCGGTACGGCCAGGCAGGAGCGCCGCGGGCGCAGGCGGTCGACCTGAGGATCAGGGAGGGGCGCGGCGGAGCCGCTCGTTGCAAGGGTGGTGGCGGGCGACGGGCGGGCGGTCATGCGGGGACCTCCAAGGGGTCGAGCTTGTTCGCTTTCCGGATCTCGTCGACGATACGGCCGATGATCCCGGTGATGTCGAAGTCCTTCGGGGTGAAGACCGCGGCCACTCCCGCGGCCCTGAGCTGCTCGGCGTCACCGCCCGGGATGATCCCGCCGGCGATCACCGGGATGTCGGCGGCGCCGGCCTGGCGCAGCCGCTCCAGCACGTCCGGCACCAGCTGGGCGTGCGAGCCGGACAGGACGGACAGGCCGACCGCGTGCACGTCCTCGGCGAGGGCCGCGTCCACGATCTGCTCCGGTGTGAGCCGGATGCCCTGGTAGACCACCTCGAACCCGGCGTCGCGGGCCCGGACGGCTATCTGCTCGGCGCCGTTGGAGTGCCCGTCCAGGCCGGGCTTGCCGACCAGGAAGCGCAGCTTGCCGACACCGAGGTCCCGGGCCGTCAGTTCCACCTTGCGGCGCACTCCGGCCAGGGCCGAGCCCTCCTCGGCGGCGACGGCCACCGGAGCCGACGACACGCCTGTGGGCGCCCGGAACTCGCCGAACACCTCGCGCAGGGCCCCGGCCCACTCGCCGGTCGTGACACCCGAGCGGGCGCACTCCAGTGTGGCCTCCATGAGGTTGTCGGTGCCCCTGGCCGCCTCCTTCAGCCGCTCCAGCGCCTTGCAGGGGCGCGGGTGGTTGAACGGCGGCTGGTAGCGGGTGTCGCGCCAGTGCCGGAGCGAGGCGGTCACGCGGGCCTCGACCGCCGGGTCGACCGTCTGGATCGCGGTGTCCAGATCGGCGGTGAGCGGGTTGGGCTCGGTGCCCTCGAACATGTTGACGCCGACGATCTTCTCCTGACCCGACTCGATACGGGCCCGGCGCTCGGCGTGCGAGGCGACCAGCTGCGACTTCAGGTAACCGGACTCCACGGCGGCCATCGCGCCGCCCAGCTCCTGGATGTGCTCGATCTCGGCGAGCACCGCCTCGACCAGCTCCGCCACCTTCGCCTCGATCACCGTCGAGCCCTCGAAGATGTCGTCGTACTCCAGCAGGTCCGACTCGTACGCCAGCACCTGCTGGATGCGCAGCGACCACTGCTGGTCCCAGGGCCGGGGCAGGCCGAGGGCCTCGTTCCAGGCCGGCAGTTGCACGGCGCGCGCGCGTGCGTCCTTGGAGAGGGTGACGGCCAGCATCTCCAGGACGATCCGCTGGACGTTGTTCTCCGGTTGTGCCTCGGTCAGGCCCAGGGAGTTGACCTGGACGCCGTAGCGGAAGCGGCGGTGCCTGGGGTCCTCGATGCCGTACCGCTCGCGGGTGATCCTGTCCCAGACGCGGCCGAACGCCCGCATCTTGCACATCTCCTCGACGAAGCGGACGCCCGCGTTCACGAAGAAGGAGATGCGGCCGACGACGTCGCCCATGCGCTCCTGCGGCACCTGGCCGCTGTCGCGCACCGCGTCCAGGACGGCGATGGCGGTGGACATCGCGTACGCGATCTCCTGCACCGGCGTGGCGCCCGCCTCCTGGAGGTGGTAGCTGCAGATGTTGATCGGGTTCCACTTGGGCATGTGGGAGACCGTGTACGCGATCATGTCCGTGGTCAGCCGGAGACTCGGACCCGGCGGGAAGACATGGGTGCCGCGGGAAAGGTACTCCTTGACGATGTCGTTCTGGGTCGTGCCCTGGAGCTTGGTGACGTCCGCGCCCTGCTCCTCCGCGACGACCTGGTAGAGCGCCAGCAGCCACATGGCCGTGGCGTTGATCGTCATGGAGGTGTTCGTCCGTTCCAGGGGGATGTCATGGAACAGCCGGCGCATGTCGCCGAGGTGCGCGACCGGCACGCCGACCCGGCCGACCTCGCCGCGGGCGAGGACGTGGTCGGGGTCGTAGCCGGTCTGCGTCGGCAGGTCGAACGCCACCGACAGACCGGTCTGGCCCTTGGCGAGGTTGCGCCGGTACAGCTCGTTGGAGGCCTCGGCCGTGGAGTGGCCGGCGTAGGTGCGCATGAGCCACGGCCGGTCTCTGTCCCCGTGCGCCCGCGGTGTCTGACGCTCACTCATGTGCGCCTCTCAGATGTTCCGGAAGCGGTTGATGGCGTCGATGTGCCGGGCGCGCATGGCCTCGTCGCGCACGCCCAGGCCCTCCTCGGGAGCCAGGCACAGCACGCCGACCTTGCCCTGGTGCAGGTTGCGGTGCACGTCGTACGCCGCCTGCCCGGTGTCCTCCAGGGAGTAGACCCGGGACAGCGTCGGGTGGATCTTGCCCTTGGCGATGAGCCGGTTGGCCTCCCAGGCCTCGCGGTAGTTGGCGAAGTGGGAGCCGATGATGCGCTTCAGGGACATCCACAGGTAGCGGTTGTCGTACTCGTGGGTGTAGCCCGTGGTGGAGGCGCAGGTGACGATGGTACCGCCCTTGCGGGTGACGTACACGCTCGCGCCGAAGGTCTCGCGGCCGGGATGCTCGAAGACGATGTCGACGTCCTCGCCGCCGGTGAGTTCGCGGATGCGCTTGCCGAAGCGCTTCCACTCCTTGGGGTCCTGGGTGTGCTCGTCCTTCCAGAACCGGTAGCCCTCGGCGGTACGGTCGATGATCGCCTCGGCGCCCATCGCGCGGCAGATGTCCGCCTTCTGCTCACTGGAGACGACGCAGACGGGGGTAGCGCCGCCGGCGAGGGCGAACTGCGTGGCGTAGCTGCCGAGGCCGCCGCTCGCGCCCCAGATGAGCACGTTGTCGCCCTGCTTCATGCCGGCGCCGTTGCGGGAGACCAGCTGGCGGTAGGCGGTGGAGTTGACCAGGCCGGGGGCGGCGGCCTCCTCCCAGCTCAGATGGCCGGGCTTGGGCATCAGCTGGTTGGACTTGACGAGCGCGATCTCGGCGAGGCCGCCGAAGTTGGTCTCGAAGCCCCAGATGCGCTGCTCGGGGTCGAGCATCGTGTCGTTGTGGCCGTCGCTCGACTCCAGCTCGACGGACAGGCAGTGCGCGACGACCTCGTCACCGGGGTGCCAGGCGTTGACGCCTGGGCCGGTGCGCAGGACGACGCCGGCCAGGTCGGAGCCGATGATGTGGTAGGGAAGGTCGTGGCGCCTGGTGAGCTCGCTGAGCCGGCCGTAGCGCTCCAGGAAGCCGAACGTCGACAGCGGCTCGAAGATCGAGGTCCACACCGAGTTGTAGTTGACCGAGGAGGCCATGACGGCCACCAGGGCCTCGCCCGGGCCCAGCTCGGGCAGCGGCACCTCGTCCAGGTGCAGGGACTTGCGCGGGTCCTTGTCGCGGGTGGAGAGCCCGGCGAACATCTCCGTCTCGTCCTTGTGCACGGTGATCGCGCGGTACGACTCGGGCAGTGGCAGGGCGGCGAAGTCGGCGGGCGTGGAGTCCGGCGACTGGATGGCGTCCAGGATGTCCTTCACGGTCACGGTGTTGCCTCCGGCGATGAGCGCCCTGAGGGAGGGGCGCTGAGGTTTGCGTCGGTGCTGCTGAGGGGTGGTGAGGGGGCCGTCGGTCCGGCCGGGTGCCGTCGGTTCGGCGGTGGTGCTTCGGCAGCGCTTTGTGGCGCGGGAGGTTGCCTGTGACGCAGGCGTCCGGGCGTGCGAGCCGCCATCGGCTCGCTGGGACAGCCGGCGTGCGTGCGGTTCTCCGCGCGCCGGCCGCCCGGACACCTCCAACGTATGACACCGCGTGTCACCCGGCAAGGCACTGAGTGTCAGAATTTTCGCTCAGACGAAATCTTTACGCAACAAATGAGCGATGATCGATCGAATCGGCCCGCCGAGCGGGTGAAAAGGGCTCCGACACGCCAAAACGGCCACCCCTGTGGGGTGGCCGTCCGTTACGTGGTTCTCGTCGTCCCGAGGCGGTACGTGGCTCTCGCCGGTCGCGAGGCCCTCAGCGCTCTTTCAGCGCCTCCTCGATGGTCCGCATGACCTCTTCCAGCGGAGCGTCGGTGCGGGCGACCGCCACCAGCACCTCGCCCTGGGACACCGCGGCCGAGGGCCCGGAGGCGGACCCGGGCGCCGCGGCGCGGCCGGCCCCGATCCCGGTGCCGAACGTCCTGCGCACGATCGCGAAGGCGTGGTCGAGCTGCGCCTCGACGTCTCCCTGGCCGTCGGCCCGCAGCCAGCGCCGCAGCACGTGGTTGTGCGCGGTGACCACGGCCGAGGCGGCGACCTCCGCGAGCAGCGGGTCGTCGTTGGCGTCGTCGGCGTGCACGCGCTCGTCGAAGTGGCCCAGCAGATAACGCGTGAACAGGCGCTCGTAGCGGGCCACGGAGGCGATCTCCGCCTCGCGCAGCGTGGGCACCTCGCGGGTCAGCTTGTAGCGGGCGACCGAGATCTCCGGCTGCGCCGCGTACATCTTCATGACTTCCTTGATGCCCCGGCACACCGTGTCGAGCGGGTGCTCGTGCGCGGGGGCCGCGTTGAGGACCGCCTCGGCGCGGATCAGAGTGTCGTCGTGGTCGGGGAAGATGGCCTCTTCCTTGGAGCGGAAGTGCCGGAAGAAGGTGCGCCGGGCGACCCCGGCCGCCGCGGCGATCTCGTCGACCGTGGTCGCCTCGTACCCCTTGGTCGCGAACAGCTCCATCGCGGCGGCCGCCAGCTCCCGGCGCATCTTGAGCCGTTGGGCGGCCGCGCGGGAGCCGGCGGCGCTCTCCGGCGCGTCGGGCGTGGCGGGTGTACGTGTGGACCTGGCGGGCTGGGGCATGACCCGAACGTACTGCATTCGCGCAGCCCGGTGCGCACGTCCCCGGGTTCCTCCGTCCTCGGCGGACGGGGGAGCGGCCGCCGGCTCCAGCAGGCCGCCCCACTCCCGCCCGTCTGCGAACCGGTCGCCGGACCGGTCAGCGCCGGGCATACTCGCGGAAACCGCGGCCGGTCTTGCGGCCGAGGCAGCCCGCGGCCACCAGATGCTCGAGGAGCGGCGCCGGGGCCAGGCCCGGGTCGCGGAACTCGCGGTGCAGGACCTTCTCGATGGCCAGCGAGACGTCCAGGCCGACGACGTCGAGGAGTTCGAAGGGGCCCATCGGGTAGCCGCCGCCGAGCTTCATCGCCGCGTCGATGTCGTCCAGGGACGCGTAGTGCTCCTGCACCATCTTGACCGCGTTGTTGAGGTACGGGAACAGCAGGGCGTTGACGATGAAGCCCGCGCGGTCCCCGCAGTCGACGGCGTGCTTCTTGATCCTGACGCAGACCTCGCGGACCGTCGCGTGGACGTCGTCCGCCGTCAGCACCGTGCGGACGACCTCGACCAGCTTCATCGCCGGTGCCGGGTTGAAGAAGTGCATGCCGATCACCTCGTGCGGGCGCGAGGTGGCGCGGGCGCAGGCGACCACGGGGAGCGAGGAGGTGGTGGTGGCCAGCACCGCGCCCGGCTTGCAGACCTTGTCCAGCGCCGCGAACAACTGCTGCTTCACCGCCAGGTCCTCGGCGACGGCCTCGACCGCGAGGTCCACGTCGGCGAAGCCGTCGAGGGTGCCGGTCGCCGTGATCCGGTCCAGGGTCTGCGCGGCGGCCTCGGCGGTCAGCCGGCCCTTGTCGACAGAGCGCGAAAGCGACTTGCCGATACGGGCCTTGGCGGCCTGCGCCTTCTCCGCGCTGCGGGCGGCCAGCACGACTTCGTACCCGGCCTTCGCGAACACCTCGGCGATGCCGGAGGCCATGGTGCCCGAGCCCGCGACGCCGACGGAGCGCACCGGGCGGCCGGGGGCGAGGATGTCGCCGGACGGCGGGGTCAGCGCGTCCCGCACGACGGTGCCGCTGCCCGGGGCCTCGTAGGTGTAGAAGCCGCGGCCCGCCTTGCGGCCCGTCAGGCCGGCCTCGCTGAGCTGCTTCAGGATGGGCGCGGGGGCGTGCAGCCGGTCGCGCGACTCGGCGTACATGGCCTCAAGGACCGTGCGCGCGGTGTCGACGCCGATCAGGTCGAGCAGCGTCAGCGGGCCCATCGGCAGGCCGCAGCCGAGACGCATCGCGGCGTCGATGTCCTCGCGGGAGGCGTACTTCCCCTCGTACATCGCCGCGGCCTGGTTGAGGTAGCCGAACAGCAGCCCGTCGGCGAGGAATCCGGGCCGGTCGCCGACCGGGACCGGCTCCTTGCCCAGTTCGAGTGCGAGGTCGGTGACCGCCTGGACGGCCTGCGGGGCGGTCAGCACCGAGGAGACGATCTCGACGAGCCTCATGGCCTGCGCGGGGTTGAAGAAGTGCAGGCCGAGCACCCGCTCCGGGTGGGCCGAGTCGGCGGCCAGGCGGGTCACCGACAGGGCGTTGGTGCCGGTGGCCAGGATCGCCCCCGGCCGCACGATGCGGTCCAGCTCCCGGAAGATCTGCTGCTTGGTCTCGTACGACTCCGGCGCCACCTCGATGACCAGATCGGCAGCGGCCGCCGCGGTCAGGTCGGTGCAGGTGCGCACGCGGGCGAGCGCGTCCGTGCGCTCCCGCTCGGTCAGGCGCCCGCGTTCCACGGCGCGGGCGGTGGAGTTCTCCAGGGCGGCGACGCACCTGGCGGCCGCCGCCTCGCTGACGTCGATACCGACGACCTCGCGGCCCGCGCGGGCCAGGACCTCGGTGATGCCGGTGCCCATGGTGCCGAGGCCGACGACGGCGATCGTCTTCAGCGGGGACAGGGAGGTGTCGGAGAGGGGAGTGGCCATCGCGGACTCCAGGAATGAGGGTGACGACTGGGAACGCGTCCCGGTGCGCCGACGGGCGCACCGGGTGCGGGAGGAAGGGGGTGCGGGTGTTGCCGGGCCGAACGCGCACATGCCCGGCACCGGTCGCCGCGGGCGCCTGCGCGCCCGGCAGGCGGCGAAGGCCGACCGGCTCTGTCCCGAAGCCGGGTCGTGCTGCGGTACTCGGTGTACCGAACCGACAACACTCGCGGTGGCTGCGTCACCAGGCCACTGCGAGAGGGTGCGAGAGGGTGTCTCGCTCGTCTGAGCTTAACCGGTGGGTAACGAGCGCGCCACCCCCTCGAGTTTGTGATGTACGTCCCGCGCGGCGGGCCGCGACCCTAGGGTGGCTGTCGTGGACGAAGAGTTGCGATCGCTCACGGAGCGCTTACGGCAGGAGACGGGCGGATCGGCGGCGTACGAGCATCTGGTGGCCACCCGGGACCCGGACGAGCTGGCCGAGGTGCTCACGGCGCCCGGGCAGCCCCTGTGGGCCAGGGAGCTGGCCGCGTTCCGTCTCGGCCTCGCTGGGGACCGGCGGGCCTTCGAGTCCCTGGTCCTGCTGCTGAACCACCGCGACCCGCAGCGGTGCGTCGGTGCCGCGTACGCCCTGGCCCGGCTCGGCGACCCCCGCACCGCCCGCGCCGCGGCGGCCCTGGCCACCAACGAGCTGCGCGTCGCCTACGCGCTGCATCCGGTACGGCTGCTGGTGGAGCTGCGGGCCCCCGAGTCCGTGCCCGCCCTGATCACCACGCTGGAGCGCCGGCTCCGCCCGCACGACCCCTACCGCCGGGTGGCCCTGGCCTGTGTGGAGGGCCTGGGTGCGCTCGGCGACGTCCGGGCCCGCTCCGTCCTCACCGAGGCCCTCGCCCACCCGGCCCTGGCGGAGGCGGCGGTCGACGCCCTGTCCCGCATCCCGAAATCCGGGTGAGCGGCCGGGACCCGAGGGGGCACGCGGACGGGTCCGCCGGCCCCGCGCGGGAAGACCTCACTCCGGCAGCACGGCGAACGCCTCGACCTCCATCAGGAACTCGGGGCGGACCAGGGCCGCGACCTGGACGGCCGACGAGGCGGGCAGGCGGTCGTCGGCAAGGTGGGCCGCGCGGGCGGCGCGGATGGCCGGGAGGTGGGCCGTGTCCGTGAGGAAGTAGGTGAGCTTGACGACGTTGTCGAAGGTCGCGCCGGCGGCGGTCAGGCAGCGGCGGAGGTTCTCGAAGATCTGCCGGGCCTGCGCTGCCGGGTCGCCCTCGCCGACGAGCTCGCCGTTCTCGTCCAGGGCGACCTGGCCGGAGATCGCGACGAAACGGCCGGTGCCCATGACGACATGGGAGTAGTGCGCGGCGGGGGCGACCCCGTCGGGGGCGGGGATCCTGGTTGGCTCACTCATGCGTCCATGGTGGACCATGCGCCCGGCAACCATGATCCGGTCACCGCCCCCGACGGGCCGTCAGGCCGCGTGCCGCGGCCGGGCCGAGCCCGTTCGGCCGCTCACCCGCGGAAGCGGACGAGGTCGTGCAGCGCCGCCCCGCGCGCGGCACCGGACGGAGAGGTCGCCGCGGCGGACGCCGCCGCGCTCACCGGCTTCGGGTCGGGCAGCCTCTGGCACACCGCGTCCGCGACACCGTGCCCGCGCGGCACCTTGCCGTTGGTCAGGTACGTCGCCAGGTGCTTGTCCAGGCAGGCGTTCCCGCTCAGCGTAATGCCGTGGTTGCCGCCGCCCCGCTCGACGACCAGGCTGGAGTTCCGCAGCAGACGGTGCACCGTGACACCGCCCTGGTACGGGGTGGCCGCGTCGTCGGTCGCCTGGAACAGCAGCACCGGCGGCAGCTTGCTGTTGGCGACGTTCACCGCGCGCTTGGCGGAGACCGGCCAGAAGGCGCAGGGTGCGTTGTACCAGGCGTTGTTCCAGGTCATGAACGGCGCCTTGGCGTGCACGGCCCAGTTGTCCTTGCGCCACTGCCGCCAGTCGCGCGGCCACGAGGCGTCACGGCACTGCACGGCGGTGTAGACGCTGTAGCCGTTGTCGCCGGAGGCGTCCACGGCGGCGAAGTTCTCGTACGCCTCGACCAGCGGGCCGGTCTCCCTGTCGTTCGCGTACGCCGCGAACGCCTGGGCGAGATAGGGCCAGTAGCCGTTGTAGTAGCCGCCCGGGATGAAGGTGTCCTCCAGTTCGGAGGCGCCGACCTTGCCGCCCGCGGGCTTCTTGGCGAGCGCCGCCCGCATCGCGTACCACTTGGCCTCGATCCCGGCCGGGTCCGTGCCCAGCCTGTAGGTCGAGTCGTGCTTCGCGATCCACGCCAGGAAGGCTTGCTGGCGGCCCTCGAAGGCGTAGTCCTGCTGGATGTTGTTGTCGTACCAGACGCCGGTCGGATCCACGATCGAGTCGAGGACCAGCCGGCGCACCCGCTCGGGGAAGAGCTTGGCGTACACCGCGCCGAGGTAGGTGCCGTAGGAGTAACCGAAGTAATTGATCTTCTTGGCGCCGAGGGCACGGCGGATCGAATCCATGTCGGTCGCCGCGTTGACCGTGTTGATGTGCGGCAGCACGCTCGCGTACTTCTTGCCGCAGGCGGCGGCGAAGGACTTCGCGCGGGCGAGGTTGGCGTTCTCGATCGCGGGCGTGCTCGGCAGCGAGTCCGGGCGCACCGGCTTGAAGTAGCCCGGCTTGCAGTCGAGCGCCGGTGAACTCCTGCCCACCCCGCGCGGGTCGAAGCCGATGACGTCGTACTGGGCCGCGACATCCTTGGGCAGCGAGGAGGCGACGAAACCGGCGAGCGACAGCCCGCTGCCGCCGGGACCACCGGGGTTGACCAGCAGGGGGCCCTGATAGGTCTTGGCGGTGTGCGGGACGCGGGACAGCGCCAGCGTGATCTTCTTCCCGGACGGATGTCTGTAGTCGAGCGGCACCTTCACGGACCCGCACTGGAGGGTCGGATAACGGGTGGTGCCGCACTTCTGCCACGTGACCTTGGCGGCGGATGCGGCGGATACGGCGGCTGCGGGATGCGGCGTGCTCGCGTCGGCGGGGACGGCCGTGAGGGATCCGGCCATGACGACGGCGGCACCGCACAGCACGGCAGCGCTTTTTCTCATAAGTCCTCCCAGGACGGAGAGGCTGCGGACCGCGGTCTCGCGGTCCTCGCCGCATCGTCCCGGAAAGAACTAGCGGAAGAACGCGTTCTGACAATTCTTGACCCAATTGGGCCGGGTGATGCGCTCCAACGATCTCAAATGAGCGTGAGTTGAGTCGGTTCGGGCATCGAGGGCGGTGTCGGCTCGGCCGGCTGGATACGGCGGGCCGTTCCCGCGCGCGCGGGGCCGATCCCGTACTCCCTTGCCAGCTCGTGCACCTGACGGGTGATCCGGCGCTGGTACCACTTGGGGGCGTAGGCGCCCTCGGCGTACAGCCGCTCGTAGTGGCGCACGAGGTGCGGGTGGTGCTGTTCGAGCCAGGCCATGAACCATTCGCGGGCGCCGGGCCGCAGATGCAGTACCAGCGGTGTGACGGAGGTGGCCCCGGCCGCCGCGACCGCCCTTACGGTCGCCCTCAGTTGGGCCGGCCGGTCGCTCAGGAACGGGATCACCGGCGCCATCAGCACCCCGCAGCCGATGCCGTGCTCGCCGAGGGTCCGTACGACGTCCAGGCGCCGCTCGGGCGCGGGGGTGCCGGGTTCGACGGTGCGCCACAGCTCGGTGTCGGTGAAGCCCACCGAGACGCAGACGCCCACGTCGGTGACCTCGGCGGCCTGGGTGAGCAGGTCCAGGTCGCGCAGGATCAGTGTGCCCTTGGTCAGGATCGAGAAGGGGTTCGCGTGGTCGCGCAGCGCGGTCAGGATGCCCGGCATCAGCCGGTAACGGCCCTCGGCCCGCTGATAGCAGTCCACGTTCGTGCCCATGGCGATGTGCTCGCCGTGCCAGCGGCGCGAGGCCAGTTGGCGGCGCAGCAGCTCCGGTGCGTTCACCTTGACCACGATCTGGGTGTCGAAGCCGATGCCCGTGTCGAGGTCCAGGTAGCTGTGCGTCTTCCTCGCGAAGCAGTACACGCACGCGTGCGTGCAGCCGCGGTACGGGTTGACCGTCCACTCGAAGGGCATGCGCGAGGCACCCGGCACCCGGTTGATAATCGAGCGGGCCCGGATCTCGTGGAAGGTGATCCCGCGGAATTCGGGGGTGTCGAAGGTCCGTGTGGTGACCGCGTCCGCCCCGAAGAGCGCGGCGTCGGCCCGGCCGTGACCGGGGTCCCCGGAGTTCCCCGGGTCCACGGTGAGGTTGTCCCAGCGCATGACGCCTCCTCGGTAGTGCCGCCCACAGAATAGAACACATGTTCCCTTGATCGTGCGGGTGACCGTGAGGACGCCGTTCCCGATCGCCCGCTGTGCCGGGTCCGAGCACTTGCCCGGGCCCCGATTTGGGGGGTCGGGCGGCGGGGTGATTGGCTTGCCCCAAGCCTGAGAACGGATGTCCTGGAGGAAGCCATGGCGCAGGTCGAGGCCACTACGGAGCGGGTCGTCGCCGCCGACGCGGAGACGGTGTTCGACGCGGTCGCCGACTACAGCGGCACCCGCCCGAAGGTGCTGCCCGAGCACTTCAGCGAGTACGAGGTACGGGAGGGCGGCGACGGCGAGGGCACCCTCGTCCACTGGAAGCTCCAGGCCACCAGCAAGCGGGTCCGCGACTGCCTGATGCAGGTCTCCGAGCCCACCGACGGCGAGCTGGTCGAGAAGGACCGCAACTCCTCCATGGTCACCGTCTGGCGCGTCACCCCGGCGGGCGAGGGCAAGTCGCGCGTCGTGATCACCACCACCTGGAAGGGCGCCGGGGGCATCGGCGGCTTCTTCGAGAGGACGTTCGCCCCCAAGGGCCTGGCCCGGATCTACGACGCGATGCTCGCCAAGCTCGCCACCGAGGTCGAGAAGTAGCTCCCCGGAGTAACTCCTCTGCTGACGGGCCCCGTTGGCACCTCACCGGTTCGAGTGGATCTCCCCGCGGACCGGAGGCCCGCCGTAACTCGTCGCCTTGCCCACAGTTGTCGCTTTGCGCGGCAATCGTGCGGCAGGTGCGACGAGGGAGCGGTACGTGGGCGGGATCACTCTGGTGCAGGACGAGCCGGTCGCGGCGCCCCCCAGGATCCCCGCCCCGCCGTCGGCCCCCGCGCCGGGGCTCGGTCCCCGCCGGGTGCGGCTGGTCTTCGTCGGGCTGATGCTCGCGCTGCTGCTGGCCGCGCTCGACCAGATGATCGTCGCCACCGCGCTGCCGAAGGTCGTCGGCGAGCTGCACGGCCTGGACCGGATGTCCTGGGCGATCACCGCCTACCTGCTCACCGCCACCGTCGGCCTGCCCGTCTACGGCAAGCTCGGCGACCTGATCGGCCGCAAGGGCGTCTTCCAGTTCGCCATCGCGGTCTTCGTCGTCGGCTCCGCGCTCGCCGGACGGGCGCAGACCATGGACCAGCTCATCGCCTTCCGCGCCGTGCAGGGCGTCGGCGCGGGCGGACTGATGATCGGCGTGCAGGCCATCATCGCGGACATCGTGCCGCCCCGGCAGCGCGGCCGGTTCATGGGACTCATCGGCGCGGCCTTCGGACTCGCCTCCGTCGCCGGGCCGCTGCTCGGCGGCTACTTCACCGACCACCTGTCCTGGCGGTGGTGCTTCTACATCAACGTGCCCTTCGGTCTGATCACTTTCGCCGTGATCACCGTCGTGCTGAGGCTGCCCCGGCCACGGGGCAAGGCCCGCTTCGACGTGCCGGGCGCGCTGCTGCTGGCCGCCGCCTCCACCTGCCTGGTGCTGCTGACCAGTTGGGGCGGCACCGAGTACGCCTGGGACTCACGGGTCATCCTGGGGCTCGGCGCCGGCGCCGTCGCGGCCACCGCGCTCTTCCTCGTCGCCGAGCGCTTCGCCGTCGAACCCCTCATCCCGCTGAGGCTGTTCCGTGACTCCGTCTTCAACGTCAGCGGCCTGGTCGGCCTCGTCGTCGGCGTCGCGCTGTTCGGGGCGGCCAGCTACCTGCCCACCTTCCTCCAGATGGTCGACGGTGCCTCGGCCACCGAGTCCGGACTGCTGATGCTGCCCATGATGGGCGGCATCGTGGTGGCATCGATCGTCTCCGGGCAGCTCATCAGCCACACCGGCCGCTACCGGATCCACCCCGTCCTCGGCAGCGCCCTGTCCGCCCTCGGCATGTGGCTGCTGTCCCGGCTCGAAGTCGACACCCCCCGGCTCCAGTACAGCGTCTGGATGGCCGTCCTCGGCGCCGGGATCGGCCTGGTGATGCCGGTTCTCGTGCTCGCCGTGCAGAACTCGGTGCGCCCCGCCGACCTCGGCACGGCGACCAGCGCCAACAACTACTTCCGGCAGATCGGCGGCAGCGTGGGCGCCGCCGTCTTCGGCACCCTGTTCGCCGGCCGGCTCACCGACGCCCTGCACGACCGCGTCCCCACGCGCGCGGGTGCCGCCCTCCCCGACCCCGAGTCGATCACCCCGCAGGCCGTGCGGGCGCTGCCGCCGGCCCTGCGCGACGCCTATGTGCGGGCGTACGCGGACGCCATGCCGCGGATCTTCCTCTACCTGGTGCCGGTGCTCGTCCTCGGCCTGCTCATCGCCTTCTTCCTCAAGGAGAAACCGCTGGTGTCCCACAACGCCCATGTGACCGACCCGGAGACCGCGCCGCTGAACCCCACCGTGCCGCAGGCCCGTTCACCCCTCGCCGCCGGTGTGCCCGTCTGCGGCACCGTGCAGCATCCGGACGGCACCGTCGTGCCCCGCGCGGCGCTCACGCTGATCGACGTCGCGGGACAGCAGATCGGCCGGGGTGCGAGCGGCGACGACGGGCGGTACGCGCTGTCCACGCCGGGCACCGGTTCGTACGTCCTGATCGCCGCGGCCGGCGGGCACCAGCCGCAGGCCGTCTCCGTGACCGTCGGCGAGCGGCCCGTCGAACTCGACGTCGTCCTCGGCGGCGCCGGACGCCTCACCGGCACCGTGCGCACCGCCGACGGCAGCCCCGTGCGCGACGCCACCGTCACCCTGACCAATGTGCACGGCGAGGTCGTCGCCAGCACCCGCAGCGGGCGCGAGGGCGGCTACGCCATCACCGAACTCGTCGCCGGGGAGTACACCCTCGCCGCCAGTGCCCCCGCCTTCCGCCCGGCCGCGCTGCCGGTCAGCGTGCAGGCCGCGCGGGAGACCCGCCAGGACGTCGAGCTCGCGGGCGGGGCCGTGCTGCGCGGGACCGTCCGGGCCGGCGGCGGGCGGCCCGTCGAGGACGCGCGCGTGACCCTCCTCGACGCCGCGGGCAACGTCGTCGACACGCTCACCACCGGACCCGACGGAACGTTCCGGTTCGTCGATCTGTCCTCCGGCGAGTACACCGTGATCGCGGCCGGCTACCCGCCCGTCGCCACGGTGCTCCGGGTGGCGGGCGGAGGACGCACGGAACGGGATCTCCAGCTCGGGCACGAGGACTGAGCAGCGCACAGGGGGAGCGCACCACCGCGCGCCGGTGCGCTCCCCCTGACGCCAATTCGAGTATTGCCGCACATCGTGCGGGCCGTCCCCGTACCGTGGTCCCCGGGGGAACAGATCTTGGGGAGCCGTGGGGAGAGGGGCCTGGGTCATGGACCGTGGCACCGAAAGGGACGTACCTCCCGGCCGCGGAGCCGGGGGCCGCGCGGTGGCGGCGGACGTCCCGGCCGGACGGGTCCCGCTGGCCGTGGTCGTGGTCGACCACGACGGTCTGGTGTCGCACTGGAGCAGGGGCGCGCGGCGACTGCTCGGCAGAGCCAAGGAAGAGGCGATCGGCAGGCCGGCGGCCGATCTGCTGCCTGTCGCCGGCGCCCTGCCCGACGAGGCGGACGGCGCTCCCTACCGGCCCCACGGCGGCTACGACGGGCTCGGACCCCCTCTGGAGTCCTCTCTGGACGGACGGCTGTCCTACCCGGCCGCAGGCCGGGCCCGGCTCGCCGTGCCGGAACGGGACCGGGTGGACGTCCTGTGGTGGGCGTACCCGCTGGTCGGCCCCGGGCGGGAGCGGCTGCTGGTGCTCGCCGCCGACGCGGACGGGCTGCGCCACGGCGCCGGGCACGAGGACGCGGACGCTTCCAGGGAGGCGGGCCGGTTCGGCATCGCTCCGGCCTTCGCCCTGCACACCGACTTCCCCGGCGCCGAGGAACTCGCGCGCCGGCTGCCCGAGATCCTGCCCAGCATGAGCGTCGGCGAGAGCGCCCGCATCGTCGCGCAGGTGCTCGAACTGGGCTACCCGGTCCTGGAGTTCAGCCAGAACGACCGGGTGCCCGTCACCCCCGACTGGGGTGTGCCGCGGCGGGCCGGGCGCAGGGCGCGCCGCGAGCGGGCCGCACGGGCGGCGGCCCAGGGGCTGCCCTTCCCGGAGGAACCGGCCGACGACGAGGGCGAGGACCTCGAGTACGCCGCCGTGCGCGAGCGCCTGGAGTTCCTCAACGAGGTCAGCGGCAGGATCGGCACCTCACTCGACCTCGCGCGGACCATCGTCGAGGTCAGCAGGGCCGTCGTACCGCGCTTCACCGACGTGGCCTGCACCTACCTGCGCGAACAGGTCGTCGCCGGCGAGGGGTTCCCCGAGGGCGTGCCCGGCACGACCACCATGTGGCACCGGGTGGCCCTGGAGCACACCGACGAACCCGGCCGCTGGGACGACGTCGTACCGGTCGGCGAGGCCATGCCGTTCCCGGTGGACACGCCGTTCTTCCAGTGCATGACCTCCGGCGATCCGGTGCTCGTGCCGCGGATAACCGAGGAGATGGGCCATGCCATCGCCTCGCAGTTCGAAAAGCGTGACCTCCGGCCGATGATCACCAACCGCTCCATGCTGGTCGTACCGTTGAAGGCGCGCAACGTCGTCCTCGGCTTCATGGCCCTGCTGCGCCACCCCGAACGGGCCGAGTTCAACGACATGGACCGGGTCACCGGCGCCGAACTCGCCGCCCGCGCGGGCCTCGTGCTCGACAACGCGCGCATGTACACGTACCAGGAGAGCGTCGCCGAGACCCTCCAGGACAGCATGCTGCCGAGCATCCCGGCGCGGATGACGGGCTGCGACATCGCCACCCGCTATCTGCCCGGCACGCTGCTCGGCCGGGTCGGCGGCGACTGGTTCGACTCGGTCAAGCTGCCCGGGGCCCGCACCGCCCTGGTCGTCGGCGACGTCATGGGGCACGGCCTGAACTCGGCCGCGATGATGGGGCAGTTGCGGACGGCCGTGCAGACCATGGCCGCGCTCGACCTGCCGCCAGCCCAGTTGCTGCGCAACCTGGACGACCTCGCGCAGCGGCTCGGCGACAGCTACCTCGCGACCTGCCTGTACGCCGTGTACGACCCGATCGCGAGCGAGGTGCGCCTCGCCAACGCCGGCCACATCCCGCCGGTCCTGGTGCGCGCCGCCGACGGCCGCAGCGAGCTGCTGGACCTGCCCACGGGGGCGCCCATCGGCGTCGGCGGGGTGCCCTTCGAGGCGGTACGCGTCCCCGTGCGGCCAGGCGACCGGCTGGTGATGTGCACCGACGGGCTGGTCGAGGTGCGCGGCGAGGACATCGGTGTGGGACTCGCCACACTGTGCGCGTCCGCAGCCCACCCGGCCGCGTCCATGGACGACGCCTGTGACGCGATCATCCGCGCCCTGAACACGCGCGGAGGCCGCAAGGACGACGTGGCGCTGCTGATGGCCCGCCTGAACGGCATCGAGCCGGACGACGTCGCCGAGTGGCGTCTGGCCCGCGATCCGGCCGAGGTGGGCCGGGCCCGCGTCGTGGTCCGCGAGCAGCTGCACGAGTGGGGCCTGGCCCGGCTCACCGACCCCACCGAGCTGATGGTCAGCGAGCTGGCCACCAACGCCGTACGGCACTCCCGTGGCCGCCCCGTCGAACTGCGCCTCGTCCGTGGCGACACCCTGCTGTGCGAGGTGGACGACGACGACCACGACCTGCCCACCCTGCTGAGCGCCGGCCCGGCCGACGAGTCCGGCCGCGGCCTGCGGGTGGTCAGCACCCTCGCCCGGGAGTGGGGCGCCAGCCGTACGAACACCGGCAAGACGGTCTGGTTCGAACTCACCCTGCCCCGCCGCTGACCCGGCCCCGGCGCGCCACCGTTCGAGGGTCCCGCGCCTCCGGTCGCCCTCCCACTCGTGGTTGTGGGGCCGGCCGGGCCGGTAGACCGTAGGCGCCCGTCGGTTGTGACGGAACAGGGCTGTTCTGCAGGGAGTTGGGCATGAGTGCGCTGCCGCGGCCGTGGCCGGCCGCACTCACTGACCGGCCCGTCTCGACGGTCGTGCTCTGCGTGTCAGTGGGACGGCGTATTGTCGCATTGGCGTAGTTTGAAGGAGGCGGGGGTCGAGGTGATCCCTACACGCTGTAGGGTTACGCCCATCCCTCCGCAGGCCGAACGGAACAGAGACGAGAGGTGGCCGTGTCGATCGTCGCGCCGGAGCCGGACGTCAGTGTCGTCGTCATCGTCTACAACGACGAAGAGCGACTTCCGACAGCCGTTGGTTCCGTCCTCGAGCAAACACTCCGCAATGTCGAGGTGGTCATCGCCGACGACTGCTCGACGGACGGCTCCCACGAGGTCGCGCAGGCGCTCGCCGCGGCCCACCCGGACCGGGTGCGGGCGATCCGGCTCCCGGAGAACAGCGGAGGCTGCGGAGAGCCCCGCAACCAGGGCGTCAAGGTGGCCCGCGGCCGGTACGTGATGTTCCTGGACAGCGACGACACCCTGGAACGGAACGCCTGCCGCAACATGATCGAGGCCGCCGACCGCACCGGCGCCGACCTCGTCTCCGGCCTGTGTGTCCGGGTTCACACCGACAGCCGGCACGACAAGCGCGTGCTCTGGTACCCCTGGCTGTACCGGAGCACGCGCACACTGGACTCCGTCGCCGAGCTGCCCGACCTGTTCGTCTTCGACACCCTGTCGACCAACAAGTGCTACCGGCGCCGGTTCCTGATCGACAACGACCTCGCCTTCCCCCGGGGCATCCACTACGAGGACCTGCTCTTCTCCGCGCAGGCCTACCTGGCCGCGCAGCGGATCACCCTCATCCCCAACACGGTGTACCACTGGAACGTCGTCCAGAAGACCGCCGTCAAGTCGATCAGCAACCGGCGCGGCGAGATCAGCAACTTCGCCGACCGGGTCGAGATCCACCGCCGTATCGACGCCATCCTGGACCGCCAGGGCCAGGACGAGCTGAAGCTGCGCAAGGACATCAAGTTCCTCAAGCACGACCTGGTGCTGTACCTGCGGGATCTCCCGTTCCTCGACGACGACTACCGCCACCGCTTCGCCGAACTGGCCCGCGACTACGTCCAGGACTTCCCCGAGGCGGCCTACGCCGAGCTCGACCGCGTCCACGCCATCTGCGCCCAGCTGCTGCTGCGCGAGGACTGGACCGACCTGATGCCGGCCATCGACACGCTCATCAACCGGCACAAGATCTCCGCACCGCTGGCCGAGCGGGGCGGCCGGATCTACTGGACCGACCGCTACCTCGACGATCCGGAGATGCGTGCCGTCCTGGACGTCACCACCCTCGGCTACCACGCCAGGCCGCTGAACCGGATGGCCCTGCGCAACCGGCTCACCGAGTACGCGGTGCGCGGCGGCGACGTGGTGCTCGCCGGCGAGATCGTCAACCCGCTGCGCACCATCGACCCCGGCGACGAGCTCAGCGCCGAGCTGGAGTTCCGGGCCCGCCGCCGCAGCCTCCAGACCTTCCGCTTCCCGGTGCCCGCCCCGCGCCACGAGGGCGACATGATCGCCTGGCGGGCCGAGGTGCCACTGGCCAGGCGGCTCAGACCACTCGGCATCATCGACGACGTCTGGGACGTCCGGCTGCACCTGACCGCCGGCGGCAAGCGCACCACCAGCCGGCTCACCGTCGGCGCCGTCGACCTCGAACACGCCGAGTCCCTGCCCGTTCGGCCCCGCCTGACCCGGCTCATGGCCGACCGGCTCGAGGCCCAGGTGTCCGCCAAGGGCCACCTGGCCTTCCGGCTGACCCAGCAGGGCCGGCTCGCCCGCACCGGCCGCGCCGCCGTGGAGCGCAACCTGCACGGGCGCCCCGCGCGGGCCGCCAAGCGCGCCTACCGCACGCTGCGGGCGGTGCGCCGCGACCTGAACTCCGGCACCCGCAAGCTCCAGGTCTACGACCGCATGCTGCGCAGGCTGCCCGTCCGCAAGGGCACGGTCGTCTTCGAGAGCCACCTCGGCAAGCAGTACAGCGACAGCCCGCGCGCCATCTTCGAGGAACTGCGCCGCCGCAAGGCGCCGATCACCCCGATCTGGTCGTACGCCGACGAGCGTCCCACGGGCTTCCCGCAGGACGTGGAGCTGGTGCGCCGCTGGTCCTGGCGCTACCTCAAGGCGCTGGCCCAGGCGGAGTTCTGGATCGACAACCAGGGCTACCCGCTGCGGCTGGCCAAACGCCCGGAGACGACGTACATCCAGACCTGGCACGGTTCGGCGCTGAAGCGGATGGGCTTCGACGAGCCCACCTACCGGATGATGTCCGAGCCCGAGCAGCGCTCCTACCAGCAGGCGCTGGACCGCTTCGACCACTTCGTGGTCCGCGGCGAGCACGACGTGCGCACCCTCGCCCGCGCCTACCGCATCCCCGAGGAGAAGCTGCTGCGCACCGGCTACCCGCGCAACGACGCCCTGGTGCGGGTCCGGGAGGGGGCGCCGCTGCCCGCCGACGCACAGCGGCTGGCCAAGCGGCTGGGCCTCGCCCCGGACCGGCGCGTGCTGCTGTACGCGCCGACGTTCCGCGCCCATCCCGACGGCCGCGTACGGGACTTCGAGTTCCCCTTCGACATCGAGGACTTCGCGGCCCGCTTCGGCGACGACCACACCCTCCTCGTCCGCGCCCACTACCTGAACCGGCTCACCCTGCCGCCGTCGGTCGCGGGACGCGTGATCAACGTCAGCGCCGAGCCGGACATCACCCCGCTGCTGCTGCTCGCCGACTGCCTGATCACCGACTACTCATCGGTGATGTTCGACTACGCGCTGCTCCGGCGGCCCATCGTGTTCTACGCCCACGACTGGGAGGAGTACGCCCAGGACACCCGCGGCACCTACTTCGACCTGCTCGCCGAGGCGCCGGGGCCCGTACCGCGCACCGAGGACGAACTGTTCGCCGTGATCGGCGACCTGAGCACCGTCCAGTCGACGTACGAGGCACGGCTGAAGGAGTTCGTGGACAAGTACGGCGAGTACGACCGCGGGGACGCCGCGGCGCAGATCGTGGATCGTTTCTTCGGTCCCGCAGGAGAGACCCGATGACCCAGCGCGACATCTTCTTCGTGGCCAACGAGGTCAACGAACTCGGCGGCGTGGGCCGCTGGCAGATCCAGCTGGCCGGGCAGCTGGCGGAGCGCGGCCACCGGGTCACCGTCGTCGGCGTCGCCCCGCCCAACCACCCGATGGCCCTCGGTGACCGGCCGCCGTTCCGGACCGTGACGCTGTACGCCCGCCGCCCGCCCGGCCGGCCCAGGCCGCGTCGCCTGCTCGGCCGCTTCGACCCGGCCGTGCGCCGCCACGAGACCCACATGCGGGCCGCCGCGAGCCGGCTCTCGGCGCTGTTCCGGGCCGCCCGGCCCGGCGCGATGATCATCGTCCCCCAGGTGTGGGCGATGGAGTGGGTGGCCCTCGCGGACACCGCCGGGCACCGCGTCATCGGCATGACCCACGAGTCCTTCGAAACGTCCCGCAAGTCGTCCCGCTTCGAGCGTGTGAAGAGGTACTACAAGGACGTCGACCGGCTGCTGGCACTCACCCGGGAGGACGCCGACCGCTGGGGGGTCGAGGGCATGAACAACGTCGGCTTCATGCCCAACCCGCTGTCCATCGTGCCCGGTACCCCCTCCCCACGCACCGAGAAGGTCGTCGTGAACGTCGGCCGGCTCTCCCACGAGAAGGGCGTCGACATGCTCCTTGACGCCTGGGCCGAGGCCGTACCGAAGGAGCCCGGCTGGACCCTGCGCATCTATGGCAGGGGAGAGGCGGAGGCACAGCTCAGACAGCAGTGCGCGGAACTCGGCCTGGAGGACTCCGTCGAATTCGCCGGGCAGACCGACGACGTGCCCGGCGCGCTGCGCGCCTCCTCCGTCTTCGTCCAGGCCTCCCGCGGCGAGGGCTTCCCGCTCGTCCTGCTGGAGGCCATGGCGACCGGCCTGCCGTGCGTGGCGTTCGACTGCGCGCCCGGCGTCCGCGAGATCGTCGCCCACGAGGAGAACGGCCTGCTCGCCCGCCCCGGCAACACCTCCGAACTCGCCCGTCACCTTGTGCGCCTGATGTCCGACGAGCGACTGCGCGACACGATGGGCGACCAGGCCCTGCGCAGCGCCCACCGCTTCGACCCGGACGTCATCACCGGCCGCTGGGAAGACCTCTTCGACTTCCTGGAGCGCTGAGAACCGGACCGCCCGCCGCCCGCGCCCCGGGCACCCTCGGTGCCCGGGGCGCCGGAGGTGAGAGAGGGGTGCGTCCCTCCCGGTCGCCGACCCGCCGACTTTCACCGCTTCTCCGTAGCCGGTTCGCTGATCGGCGCGTAACGTGACGCTCCATGAAGATCCTCATCAGCGCCGACATGGAGGGCGCCACCGGTGTCACCTGGCCTGCCGACGTGCTGCCGGGGACGCCGCAGTGGGAGCGGTGCCGGGCGATGTTCACCTCGGACGTCGACGCCGCCGTGCGCGGCTTCTTCGACGGGGGTGCCGACGAGGTCCTCGTCAACGAGGCGCACTGGAGCATGCGCAACCTGCTGCTGGAACGGCTGGACGAGCGGGCGCAGATGCTCACCGGACGGCACAAGTCGCTGTCCATGGTGGAGGGCGTGCAGCACGGTGACGTGGACGGGATCGCCTTCGTCGGTTATCACTCGGGCGCCGGCATGGAGGGCGTCCTCGCCCACACCTTTCTCGCCAACTCCATCACGGGGGTGTGGCTGAACGACGTACGGGCCAGCGAGGGGCTGCTCAACGCCCATGTGGTCGCCGAGTACGGGGTGCCGGTGGTGCTGGTCACCGGGGACGACGTGGCCTGCGAGGACGCCCTCGGGTACGCGCCCGGGGCGCTGAAGGTCGCCGTGAAGGACCACGTGTCGCGGTACGCGGCCGTGTGCCGTACGCCGGCCCGCACCGCCGCCGACATCCGCGCGGCCGCCAAGCAGGCGGCCGAACTGGCGGTCCGTCACGAACCGGTCGAGGCCGGCCCGTTCACCGTCGCGGTCGAGTTCGACGCCGAGCACCTCGCCATGGCCTGCACCGTCGTGCCCGGAGTGAGCCGGATCGGGGAGCGCAAGGTCGCCTACACCAGCGCGACCATGCACGAGGCAATCCGCACCTTCAAGGCGGTCACCACGATCGCCTCGGCCGCGACGGAGGAGGAGTATGGCTGACGCGCAGGCGCTGGACGAGGTCGTCGGGTTCACGTCCGACCTGATCCGCATCGACACCACCAACCGGGGCGGCGGCGACTGCCGGGAGCGCCCGGCCGCCGAGTACGCCGCCGAGCGGCTCGCCGGGGCGGGCCTGGAGCCCGTGCTCCTGGAGCGCACCCCGGGCCGGACCAATGTCGTGGCCCGGATCGAGGGCAGCGACCCGTCGGCGGACGCGCTGCTGGTGCACGGTCACTTGGACGTGGTGCCGGCGCGCGCCGAGGACTGGAGCGTGCACCCGTTCTCCGGCGAGGTCCGCGACGGGGTCGTGTGGGGCCGGGGCGCGGTCGACATGAAGAACATGGACGCGATGATCCTCGCGGTGGTCCGCGCCTGGTCCCGGCAGGGGCTGCGGCCGCGGCGGGACGTGGTGATCGCCTTCACCGCCGACGAGGAGGCGAGCGCCGAGGACGGCGCCGGCTTCCTCGCCGAGCGGCACGCCGGGCTGTTCGAGGGCTGCACCGAGGGCGTCAGCGAGTCGGGGGCGTACACCTTCCACGACGGCGCCGGGCGGCAGATCTACCCGATCGCCGCCGGTGAGCGCGGCACCGCCTGGCTGCGGCTCTCCGCCCGCGGGCGGGCGGGCCACGGATCCCGGGTCAACCGGGAGAACGCGGTGACCCGGCTCGCCGAGGCGGTCGCCCGGATCGGCGCCCACGAATGGCCCGTACGGCTCACCCCGACCGTGCGCGCGGCCCTGACCGAACTCGCCGTCCTGTACGGCATCGAGGCGGACCTGCGTGACGTGGACGCGCTGGTGGACAAGCTGGGCCCGGCGGCCCGGCTGGTCGAGGCGACACTGCGCAACAGCGCCAACCCCACCATGCTGGAGGCGGGTTACAAGGTCAACGTGATCCCGGGGGAGGCCGTCGCCCACGTCGACGGGAGGTATCTGCCCGGCGGCGAGGAGGAGTTCCGCGCCACCCTCGACGAACTGACCGGCCCGGACGTGGACTGGGAGTTCCAGCACCGCGAGGTGGCGCTCCAGTCGCCGGTCGACTCCCCGGCCTTCGCGGCGATGCGGGCCGCCGTCGAGGAGTTCGCGCCGGAAGGCCGTGTCGTGCCGTTCTGCATGCCCGGCGGCACCGACGCCAAGCAGTTCTCCCGGCTGGGCATCACCGGGTACGGGTTCTCGCCGCTGAAGCTGCCTGAGGGCTTCGACTACAACGCCCTGTTCCACGGAGTCGACGAGCGCGTCCCCGTCGAGGCGCTGCACTTCGGCGTCCGCGTCCTGGACCGCTTCCTGCGGACCGCCTGAGCCGATGGGGGAAAACGTGCGCACCCTGCCCTGCGGTTCCTGGCCCTCGCCCATCGACGCGGCCCTCGCCGCCGCGCACGACGGCAGGCCGGAGTTCCCGGGATTCGTCGGCGACGAGGTGTGGTGGACCGAACCGCGGCCCGCCGAGGGCGGACGCCGGGCGCTGGTACGGCGCCTCGCCGACGGCTCGCAGTCCACGGTGCTGCCCGAACCGTGGAACGTGCGCAGCCGCGTCATCGAGTACGGCGGCCGGCCCTGGGCGGGAGCCGTCGTGGACGGCGTACCGCTGGTGGTGTTCGTGAATTTCGCCGACCAGCGCCTGTACCGGTACGAGCCCGGCGGCGAGCCGCGCCCGCTCACCCCGCTCTCGGCGGTGGGCGGCGGACTGCGCTGGGCCGAACCGCAACTGCGCCTGGAACTCGGCGAGGTGTGGTGCGTGCTGGAGGAGTTCACCGGGGAGTCGCCCACCGACGTACGGCGCGTCCTGGCCGCCGTACCGCTGGACGGCTCGGCGGCCGGGGCCCGGGCCACGGTGCGCGAACTCACCGACGACCGGCACCGGTTCGTGACCGGCCCCCGGCTCTCGCCCGACGGGCGGCGGGCGGCCTGGCTGGCCTGGGACCACCCGCGGATGCCGTGGGACGGCACCGAGCTGCTGGTGGCTCAGGTGCGCGCCGACGCCTCGCTCGGCGCGCCCCGGACGGTGGCCGGCGGCCCCGAGGAGTCCATCGCCCAGGCGGACTGGGCCGCCGACGGCTCACTGCTGTACGCGAGCGACCGCAGCGGCTGGTGGAACCTCTACCGTGACGGTGAGCCCCTGTGCGTCCGTGAGGAGGAGTTCGGCGGCCCGCTGTGGAAGCTGGGCCAGCGCTGGTTCGCGCCGCTGGACTGCGGTCTGATCGCGGTCGTGCACGGTCGCGGTGCCACCGCACTCGGCGTGCTCGACCCGGAGACGGGCGAGGTCGTCGACGCGGCGGGCCCCTGGACCGAGTTCGACTCGCCGGTGGTGCACGGCGACCGGGTCGTCGCGGTGGCCGCCGGCCCCCGCAGCGCCTACGAGGTCGTCGAGCTGGACACCCGGACCGGCCGGGCGCGGGTGATCGGCGCCGCCCACGGCGACCCGGTCGACCCCGCCTATTACCCCGAGCCGCAGATCCGCACCTTCACCGGGCCGGACGGCCGGGAGGTCCACGCCCACATCTATCCGCCGCACCACCCCGAGTGCGTGGCGCCCGGCGGCGAGCTGCCGCCGTACGTCGTGTGGGCGCACGGCGGACCCACCAGCCGGGCACCCCTCGTGCTCGACCTGGAGATCGCCTACTTCACCTCGCGGGGCATCGGGGTCGCCGAGGTCAACTACGGCGGATCCACCGGGCACGGCCGCCGGTACCGCAACCGGCTGCGCGAGCAGTGGGGCGTCGTCGACGTCGAGGACTGCGCGGCCGTCGCGCTCGCCCTCGCCGACGAGGGCACCGCCGACCGCGCCCGGCTGGCGATCCGGGGCGGCAGCGCGGGCGGCTGGACCGCGGCGGCCTCCCTGACCACGACCGACGTGTACGCCTGCGGCACGATCATCTACCCGATCCTCGACCTGACCGGCTGGGGCACGGGGGAGACCCACGACTTCGAGTCGCAGTACCTGGAGTCCCTGGTCGGGCCGCTCGCCGAGGTGCCCGGCCGGTACGCGGAGCGCTCGCCCGCCGAGCACGCCGACCGGATCACCGCGCCCTTCCTGCTGCTTCAGGGCCTGGACGACGTGATCTGCCCGCCGACCCAGTGCGAGCGGTTCCTCGCCCGGCTGGCCGGCCGGCGGGTGCCGCACACGTACATCGCGTTCGAGGGCGAGGGGCACGGCTTCCGCCGGGCCGACACCATGGTGCGGGCCCTGGAGGCGGAGCTGTCGCTGTACGCTCAGGTCTTCGGCCTGGACCCGGCCGGCATCCCGACCCTGGAGCTCGGCACGTGAAGGAACTCCTCCGCCCCACCCGGCTCGCCCCCGGCGCGCGCGTGGCCGTCGTCGCGCCCAGCGGGCCCGTGCCCGAGGAGCGGTTGCAGGCGGGCCTGGACGTGCTGCGCGGCTGGGACCTGGATCCGGTGGTGGCGCCGCATGTGACGGCCCGGCACGGCACGTTCGACTACCTGGCGGGCACGGACCGCGACCGCGCCGCCGACCTGCAGGGCGCCTGGTGCGATCCGTCGGTGGACGCGGTGCTGTGCGCCCGCGGCGGCTACGGCGCGCAGCGCATGGTGGACCTGCTCGACTGGGAGGCCATGCGGGCGGCCGGTCCGAAGGTGTTCGTCGGCTTCAGCGACATCACCGCGCTGCACGAGGCGTTCGCCACCCGCCTGGGCCTGGTCACGCTGCACGGCCCGATGGCCGCCGGCGTCGACTTCGTCAAGAACGACCGGGCGCAGCGGCACCTGCGGGCGACCCTGTTCGCGCCCGAGACGGTCCGCACGATCGCCTCCGGCGGCCCGGCCCTGGTCCCAGGGCGGGCCCGGGGTGTCACCCTCGGCGGCTGTCTGGCCCTGCTCGCCGCCGACCTCGGCACGCCGCACGCGCGGCCCGGCGCGGCCGGCGGTCTGCTGTGCCTGGAGGACGTGGGCGAGGAGCCCTACCGCCTGGACCGGTACCTCACCCAACTGCTGCGTGCCGGGTGGCTCGACGGGGTGCGCGGGGTGCTGCTCGGGTCCTGGGAGGACTGCGAGACTCCCGACCGGGTGCGGGCCCTGCTCGCCGACCGGCTCGGCGAACTCGCGGTGCCCGTCGCCGAGGAGTTCGGCTTCGGGCACTGCGAGGGCGCGTTGACGGTTCCCTTCGGTGTGGCGGCCGAACTCGACGCCGACGCGGGCACGTTGACGCTTGACGAACCCGCTCTTCGCTGACCGCGCGTCACTCTGCGCGCGCGCCGCACGTAGGGTGACGGCATGCCGCACACCGCAGCCCGCTTCCTCGCCGAGGGGCCCCGCGTGGGCATCCGCCCGTTCACCCACGGGGACGGCGCCGAGTTCACCGCCCGGGTCCGGGAGAGCGAGGACCTGCACCACCCGTGGCTCTTCCCGCCGGCCACGGCCGAGGCGTACGCCGCCTACGCCCGGCGGCTGATCGAGGACCCGGCGAGGGCCGGCTTCCTGGTCTGCGAGAAGGACACCGGGGCCATCGCCGGGTTCGTCAACATCAACAACATCGTGCACGGCGCCTTCCGGTCCGGCGCGCTCGGCTACGGCGCCTTCGCACACGCCGCCGGGCGCGGCCTGATGCGCGAGGGCCTCGACCTCGTCATCGGGTACGCCTTCGGCCCTATGCGGCTGCACCGGCTGGAGATCAACGTCCAGCCGCTCAACACCGCCTCGATCGCGCTGGCCCGCGCCTGCGGCTTCCGCCTGGAGGGTTTCTCGCCGGACATGCTCTTCATCGACGGGGCCTGGCGCGACCACGAGCGGTGGGCGCTCACCGCCGAGATGCGCGCTTGAAGTTGACCTTCATGGTGTCCAGATCCGTCACGGTCGACCGCAGGTCACGAAAGCCGTATCCGAGGCCGCGCAGGGCGGTCTCCGCGCGGTCCTCGGCGATCGCGGCCGCCATCTCCTCGCCGTCCTCCGCGTCGCAGACCACGACGTAGCGCATCGAGAAGTGCTTCAGCGGGGACGGCTCGTACGACAGCGAGCCCTCTTCGGTGAACCGCATGCTGAGCATGCCGTGCTCGTCCGCCTCCGCGCGCAGCCGTTCCCGTGCCTCGTCGGTCAGTGCGTCCCAGGTGCCCCGGACGATCACCCGGTAGGTGTGCTGCTCGCTCATCGGATCTCCGTACTTCTCCACGCTCGGCCTTGGTGGTCGACCGGCCGACCCTACGGCTCCCCGCGACGCGCCGACCACGGAATTTCGTCGCTGCCGCTCAGCCCCGGCGGTCCATGTACTCGTACACCGTCCCGTCCGGGTGCAGGGCGATCAGGTTGCGGCCCACCGGTGTCGGGACCGGCCCGGCGATGATGTGCGCGCCGAGTTCGGTCAGCACCCGGCGGGCCTCGTCGACGTCCTCCACGGCTATCGTCGCCGTCACCTTGCGCAGCACCTCCAGCTGCGACTCGGGGCCACTCATCAGCAGGAAGCAGCCGACCGCGGCCGCCTGGACGCCGCCTTGTTCGAAGCGGAGAGCTCTGGCGCCCGCGAGACCTTCGTAGAACGGGACGGCGGTGTCCAGATCGTTGACGCAGACGCGCAGGCTGGTTCCCAGAATCTCCATGCGCACGAGCGTAGTTGGGGGCGACCGGGGAGGTGATCGTTTCACCGGATCGCCCGCAACGCCCACCCCCACCGCCACATCATCCGGCGGTGTTATCCGTACGTCTGTGCGGGTACCCGCGGTTCATGAAGGGCTTGGATCACCTGGAGCACTTGGACAAGCAGCTGGTCGACGAACTGGCGCAGGTGGCACGTGAGACGGTGCGCGACGAACTGCGCGAGCAGACCCGCAGGCAGCGCCGCGCCGCCACTCTGTACGCGGCGTCCGGCGCCGTCGCCCTGTACGCGGGCGCGGCCCTCGCGCTCGCCGTGGGGCTGGCCCTGGCGATCGGGCTGCCCGGCTGGGCCGCCACACTGATCACCGCGGCGATCCTGGGCGCGGCGGCCTACACGTTGCGCGAGGCCGCCCGGCCGTCGGCGCCACGGCCCGCGCCGGAGCGCGCGGACCTCGCGGCCGGACACGACACGGGCGCCCCGGCGGCGGGCGGCACCGGCGCGGCGACGGGCGCGGCCGGCCGGGCGACGGGCGCGGCGTACCCGCCCGTGCCGCCGGTGCCGCCCGCGCCTCCGTCGGGCGCGACCCGGCCGGAACGCCCCGGGGAGACCGACCCGGGACCGCATCACCGGGCCTGACACCCCGTCGCGTTCCCCGTTGTCGGAGCGCGAGACGACCGACACATGACCGACATCGGGCGCCCGCTCGCCCCCTGGTGGCGGGCGCCCGTCCGTGTCCCCGTCACGGCGGCCGCGGCGGCCGGCCCGGCACCGGGAGAAGTTTGGGTGACCCGGCCAGGGGGACGCGGAAGGTCCCGTACCAGGTACACGACCACGCCGGAGGCGTACCGTGAGTCGACCCCGCATCGTGATCGTCGGTGCCGGTTTCGCCGGCTACCGCACGGCCCGGACCCTGTCCAGGATGTCCCGGGGCAAGGCCGACATCACCCTGCTGAACCCGACCGACTACTTCCTGTACCTGCCTCTGCTGCCCCAGGTCGCCGCGGGCCTCCTGGAGCCGCGCCGGGCGGCCGTCTCCCTCGCCGGCTCGCTGCGCCGTGTACGGCTGGTCCTCGGCGAGGCCGACGGCATCGAGATGGACGCGCGCACCGTGCACTACACCGACCCCGAGGGCGGCGAGGGCACGCTGGCCTACGACCGGCTGGTGCTCGCCGTCGGCAGCGTCAACAAGCTGCTGCCGATCCCCGGCGTCGCCGAGCACGCGCACGGTTTCCGCGGCCTGCCCGAGGCCCTGTACCTGCGAGACCACGTGACCCGCCAGATCGAACTGGCCGGCAGCACCGACGACCCCGAGACCTGCTCGGACCGCTGCACGTTCGTCGTCGTGGGCGCCGGCTACACCGGCACCGAGGTCGCCGCGCACGGGAAGGTGTTCACCGACTCGCTGGTGCGCCGGCACCCGCCCCGGCAGGGGATACGGCCGCGCTGGCTGCTGCTGGACATCGCGCCCCGTGTGCTGCCCGAGCTGGACGAACGGCTCTCGGCCACCGCCGACCGCGTGCTGCGACGGCGGGGCGTCGAGGTGCGCATGGGCACCTCCGTGAAGGAGGCCACGCACGAAGGGGTGCTGCTGACGGACGGCGAGTTCGTCCGCAGCCGCACGCTCGTCTGGTGCGTCGGCGTACGGCCGGACCCGCTCGTGGAGAGCACCGGGCAGCCGCTGGAGAAGGGACGGCTCGTCGTCGACCCGTTCCTCCAGGTGCCGGGGCGGCCGGAGGTGTTCGCGTGCGGGGACGCGGCCGCCGTGCCCGACCTGGACAACCCCGGCCGGTACACCACGATGACCGCCCAGCACGCCTGGCGGCAGGGCAGGACCGCCGCGGTCAACGTCGCCGCCTCGCTCGGCGTCGGCGAGCGCCGCCCCTACCGCCACCGCGACCTGGGCTTCGTCGTGGACCTGGGCGGTGCGCAGGCCGCCGCCGACCCGCTCGGCGTGCCGCTGTCCGGACCAGTGGCCGGCGCGATCACCCGCGCCTACCACCTCGCGGCGATGCCTCGCAACCGTGTCCGGGTGGCCGCGGACTGGCTGCTGGACGCCGTACTGCCGCGCCAGTCCGTCCAGTTGGGCCTCGTACGGTCCTGGTCCGTGCCCCTGGACACGGCCTCCCCGGAGCTGCCCCGGGTACCGGGCGGGTCCGAGCCGCGGACGAGGACGGCCTCCGCCCCCGGACCGGGAGCGCCGACCGACGCCGGGCCAGGCGGGGCCCACCCCGCCCCCGGCCCCGTCAAGCGAGACGACACGCCCGCGGAAGGAGACTCATGAACACCGACGAACTCGTCGAACTCGGCCAGCAGCTGCGCGTCGACAGCGTGCGCGCGGCCGCCGCGGCGGGCTCCGGGCACCCCACGTCCTCCATGTCCGCAGCCGACCTCGTGGCGGTCCTGCTGGCGAACCACCTCCGCTACGACTTCGACCGGCCCGAGCAGCCCGGCAACGACCGTTTCGTCCTGTCCAAGGGACACGCCTCCCCGCTGCTGTACTCCGCCTACAAGGCGGCGGGCGCCATCGACGACGAGGAACTGCTCACCTTCCGCAAGCTGGGCAGCCGCCTGGAGGGGCATCCGACCCCGCAACGGCTGCCGTGGGTGGAGACCGCCACCGGATCCCTCGGACAGGGCCTGCCCATCGGCGTCGGGATCGCGCTCACCGGCAAGCGGCTGGACCACGCCGACTACCGCGTCTGGGTGCTGTGCGGGGACAGCGAACTGGCCGAGGGCTCGATCTGGGAGGCCGCCGAGCACGCCGGGTACGAACACCTGGACAACCTGACCGTGATCCTCGACGTCAACCGGCTCGGCCAGCGCGGTCCCACCCGGCACGGCCACGACCTGGACGCCTACGCCCGCCGCTTCCGCGCCTTCGACTGGCACACGATCGAGATCGAGGGCCACGACGTGGACGCGGTCGACCGCGCCTTCGGCGAGGCGCTCTCCACGAGGGGGCAGCCCACCGCGATCATCGCCCGCACCTTCAAGGGCAGGGGCGTCAAGGACGCCGAGGACCGCGAGGGCCTGCACGGCAAGCCGCTGAAGGACCCCGACGAGGCGATCGAGGAACTCGGCGGCATCCGGGACATCCGCGTCCGCGTGCGCGAGCCGCGCCCGGTCCGTTCACTGCACGCCGTGGGCGACGGCAACCTCGAACTGCCCCGCTGGGACAAGGGCGAGGAGGTCGCCACCCGCGACGCCTACGGCCAGGCGCTCGCCGCGCTCGGCACCGCGCGCGGCGACGTCGTGGCCCTCGACGGCGAGGTCGGCGACTCCACCCGCTCGGAGTTCTTCGCCAAGGAACACCCCGAGCGCTACTTCGAGTGCTACATCGCCGAACAGCAGATGGTCGCCGCCGCCGTCGGGATGGCCCGGCGCGGCTGGGTGCCGTACGCCTCGACGTTCGCGGCCTTCCTGACCCGCGCGCACGACTTCGTACGGATGGCCTCCGTCAGCGGCTCCGGCATCAACCTCAACGGCTCCCACGCGGGCACGGCGATCGGGCAGGACGGGCCCAGCCAGATGGGCCTGGAGGACCTGGCGATGATGCGCGCCGTCCACGGCTCGACCGTGCTCTACCCGTGCGACGCCAACCAGACCGCCGAGCTCGTCGCGCGGATGGCCGACCTGGACGGCGTCCGCTATCTGCGCACCTCGCGCGGTGCGAGCCCGGTGCTCTACGGGCCCGAGGAGGACTTCCCCGTCGGCGGCAGCAAGGTGCTGCGCTCCTCCGGACAGGACCGGCTGACCGTCGTCGCCGCGGGCGTCACCCTGCACGAGGCGCTCGCCGCCGCCGACGTCCTCGGCCGGGACGGCATCGCGGTCCGGGTGATCGACCTGTACTCCGTCAAGCCGGTCGACCGGGACACGCTCCGCAAGGCCGCCGAGGACACCGGCTGCCTGCTCACCGTGGAGGACCACCACGCGGAGGGCGGCCTCGGCGACGCCGTGATCGACGCCTTCACCGACGGGCGCCCGGTGCCGCGCCTGGTGCGGCTCGCCGTCCGGGAGATGCCCGGCTCGGCCTCACCCGCCGAGCAACTGCACGCCGCGGGCATCGACGCCGAGTCGATCGCGGCCGCAGCGCGGCTGCTGGTGGAGGAAGTGGTGGTGCGGTGAGTGACGGTGCGCGCACGGTGCGCACTGGGTTTCCTCGGGGATTTCGCCCCTGTATGTGAGGGACATCCGTATTCGTTCAGGTTTGGTCGTGGAGACTGCGGCCACCCGAAGAAAGAGGTGGCCATGGTGAAGAGAGAAAACACCGCGGAGTCGCAGGGTTCAGGAGAGTCGGTGGCCCGGCCTGGGCCGATGGAGGTGCTGCGGGAGGCGCGGGCCCAGTTCGCCGAGCTGACCGGTCTGAGCGCGGAGTCCGTGACGACCTTCGAGCAG
>NZ_JBIAXG010000058.1:0-46147 GCF_042896465.1 Streptomyces sp. NPDC001292 | reverse complement strand
TACGCGGACGACCCTCCGCCTTGCGATGCACCGCACCAGACGCCGCGGGGCCCGCCCTCCGGGCGGACGGCGCTACTTTCGAAACACGCCCTAGGGTCCGCCCGGCCGGAGCGAGGCGTACAAGTGATCAATGCCTCCACCTTGGGGAGTACGAGGCCCCCGTGCGGATCGGCCCTTCGGCTGACCCCTGCCCCTGTGCCGCTTCCCTACTCTGGGTTACGTGCAGCGCCTCTATGACTTCCTCCGCGGGCACCCGATGTGGGTGGACGGCTCCTGGGCCCTCATCCTCCTCGGGCTTTCCAGCGTGAGTGTGTCGAACATCAACGGGGCGCCCGGCCACCACGGTTCGGTCGGCGCGGCCCTGGCCCTGTCCTTCGTGCTGTGCGTGGTCGTCGCACTGCGCCGCCGGATGCCGGAGAAGATGCTGGTCCTGGCGGGCGCGGCGGGCCTGGCGCAGCTGGTCTTCGACGTGGAGACGATGGCCGCCGACTTCGCCATGCTGGTGATCATCTACACGGTCGCCACGATCGGCGCCCGCTGGGCCTCCCGGTTCGCCCTGACCGGCGGGCTGTGCGCGGCGACCCTCGCGCAGATGCGCTGGCCGCAGCACGACGCGGGCGCCCTGGGCAATGTCGCGATAACCGTCTTCCAGACGGTGCCGTTCGCCCTCGCCTGGGTGCTCGGCGACTCCATGCGCACCCGCCGCGCCTACTTCGCGCAGCTGGAGGAGCGCGCCGCCCGTCTGGAGAAGGAACGCGAGGCGCAGTCCAAGGTCGCGGTCGCCGCCGAACGCGCCCGGATCGCGCGCGAGCTGCACGATGTGGTCGCGCACAACGTGTCGGTGATGGTGGTGCAGGCCGACGGCGCCGCCTACGTCCTGGACGCCGCGCCCGACCAGGCCAAGAAGGCCCTGGAGACGATCTCCTCCACCGGCCGCCAGGCCCTCGCCGAGATGCGCCGCCTGCTGGGCGTGCTGCGCACCGGCGAGCACCAGGAGAGCGGCGAGTACGTGCCGCAGCCCGACGTCGACCAGATCGAGGAACTCGTCGAGCAGTGCCGGGGCTCCGGACTGCCCGTCGACTTCCGGATCGAGGGCACCCCGCGCCCGCTGCCCAGCGGGGTCGAGCTCACCGCGTACCGCATCGTGCAGGAGGCCCTCACCAACACCCGCAAGCACGGCGGGCCGAACGCGGGCGCGAGCGTGCGCCTGGTCTACTTCGACGACGGCCTCGGACTGCTCGTCGAGGACGACGGCAAGGGCGCGCCGCACGAGCTGTACGAGGAGGGCGGCGCCGACGGCCGGGGGCACGGCCTGATCGGCATGCGCGAACGCGTCGGCATGGTGGGCGGCACCCTCGACGCGGGTCCGCGCCCCGGCGGCGGCTTCCGCATCAGCGCCCTGCTGCCGCTCAAACCGGTGCACTGACGCCCGCGCACGCCCCGCTGACACCTGTCGCGCACCCGCCCGACCCGCCGATGACGAACGGAAGAGGACCCCGATGACGATCCGCGTGATGCTCGTCGACGACCAGGTGCTGCTGCGCACCGGATTCCGGATGGTGCTCGCCGCCCAGCCGGACATGGAGGTCGTCGCGGAGGCGGGCGACGGCGTCGAGGCCCTCCAGGTGCTGCGCGCCACCGCCGTCGACGTGGTGCTGATGGACGTGCGCATGCCAAAACTGGACGGTGTCGAGGCCACCCGCCGCATCTGCTCCGAGCCCGACCCGCCGAAGGTGCTCATCCTGACCACCTTCGACCTCGACGAGTACGCCTTCTCCGGGCTGAAGGCGGGCGCCTCCGGGTTCATGCTCAAGGACGTGCCGCCCGGCGACCTGCTCGCCGCGATCCGCGCCGTGCACAGCGGAGACGCCGTCGTCGCGCCCTCAACCACCCGCCGGCTGCTCGACCGGTTCGCCCCGATGCTGCCCACGGGCGGCAAGAAGCCCCAGCACAAGGAACTCCAGCGGCTCACCGAGCGCGAGCGGGAGGTCATGGTCCTGGTCGCGCAGGGCCTGTCGAACGGCGAGATCGCCGCCCGGCTGGTGCTGTCCGAGGCGACGGTGAAGACCCACGTGGGACGCATCCTGACCAAGCTGGGCCTGAGGGACCGGGTGCAGGTGGTGGTCCTGGCCTACGAGACGGGGCTCGTCCGGGCCGGCGGACACGGCTGAACGGCGTACGCGGCCGTCGGTAGGGTCTGCGCATGCTCCTGTGGATCAACGGTCCCTTCGGGGGCGGCAAGACACAGACCGCACACGAGATCCAGCGCCGTCTGCCCGGCAGCGTCCTCTGCGATCCCGAACGTGCCGGGTTCGGCCTGCACCGCACGCTGCCGCCCGAACTGCGCGGGGACTTCCGGGACTTGGTGTCCTGGCGGCAGGGGGTGGTGGAGGTCCTGGACCTGGCCCTCACCCGGCATGAGGGGGTCGTGATCGCCCCCATGACCGTCACCGACGCCGGTCAGTTCGCCGAGACCGTCGGGCGGCTGCGCGAACTGGGCCACGACGTACGCCACTTCACGCTCCTCGCGGAACGCGAGACCGTTCTGAAGCGGCTGCGGGAGCGAGGGCTCGGGCACCTCATCGGATATGTCGCCGGGAAGAACTTCGCTGCGGGCAGGGAGAGCTGGGCCGTGCAGCAGCTCGACCACTGTCTCGAGCGGCTGCGCGAGCCGGAGTTCGCCGAACACCTGTGGACCGACCACTCGACCGTGCCGAAGACCGCGGACCGGATCGCCGTCCTGGCCGGCCTGACGCTGCGGCCCAACACCGAGGGCCCGCTGCGGACGCGACTGCGGCAGGCGAAGGTCGGGGTCCGGCACATCCGCTTCGACGGGCCCCGCCGGACGCCCGGCTCAGGTGACTAGGACCTCTCGTTCGGATCATGCCGGGCTCGCGGGCCCTGGTGCCGCTCCCCCAAGCTGCTTCGAGCAGGGGTACCCCCAGCCGCGTTGTCGTCGGGCGGCAGGGCCCTGCCGCCCTCCTCCGCCTGCCGATGCTCCCCCACCGCGTGAAGGGCGTGGGAGGTGCCCCCGGCACCAGACCCCGCTCCCTGATCCGGCCCGATCCGAACGAAAGGCCCTAGCGGAGCACCCCTTCGAGGAAGTCGCTGCCCAGCCGGGCGACCGTCGCGACGTCCAGCTGGTGCAGCACGTACCGCCCCCGGCGCCGGGTGGTGACCAGGCCCGCCTTCTTCAGCACGCTCAGGTGCCGGGATATCTCCGGCGCGGTCATGCCGTGCACCTGGGCCAGCTCGCTGGTGGTGAACGCGCTGCGGGCCAGGCTGCGGCACAGCCGCATCCGCACCGGGTGGGACAGGGCGGTCATCCGCAGGGTCAGCTGCTCCACCGAGGGCGGGGCGGCGAGCTCCGGGGAGCCGACCGGGTAGTGCAGCACCGGCTGCCAGCCGTGCCGGTGCAGCACCATCAGATGGGGCCAGCCCAGGCTCGTCGGCACGAGCAGCAGGCCGCCCTCCGCCGTGGCCGTGCGGCCCTCGCCCAGCTTGTCGACGGTGATCCGGCCGGCCGCCTCGTCGAGCGCCACCGCCGGGGACACCGCCGCAAGGGCCTCGGCCAAACCCTTGCGGCGCAGCAGCTCCGTCTTGTGCCGGGTGTCGGCCGCGAGCTGGTGGCGCAGCCGGGACCAGGTCTGCGCGAAGAACGCCTCGTCGCAGTCCTCGAGGAACTGCCGCAGCCAGGCCCTGATGCGCGGCGGATCGGCCAGGAGCCGCTCGGTGAACCGCACCTGCTGCGGCCCGCGCGCGGCGGCCAGCTCCACGGCGCGGCGGCGCAGCCCGCTGTCGGCGAGGGGTCCCGGGCCCGGCAGGCCGTACGGCAGGGCGCAGGTGAACTCCAGGGCGGCGTCCACGAACTGCTCGTCGGACAACTTGTCGAGGATGTCCAGTTCGTCGGCGAGCGTCGCGCCCGGGAGCGTGGAGCCGCCGGGCACGCCCGCGCACGGCAGGAAGAGGTCGGAGAACGTCGTCCGCCACAGGAAGTCCGCCTCGCACATCCGGTCGGCCAGGTGCGAGTCGAGCCGGGCGGTGACGCCGGTCACCCAGCCCTGGAGACCGGGGTGGTGCCCCGGCTCGGACAGCGCGTGCAGCGCCATGCAGAGCTCGGCCAGGGGCGCGGGCACGACGGCCACCCTCTCCGGCCGCAGCCCCGCGATGTCGATCCGCACACTCATGCCCCCATGGTGCCCGCACCCACTGACAACACCACCGCCGAGCGACGGGGCCCGCTGCCCGTGCGCGGCGCCCTGGTGGGGCGGTGGGCTACTCGTCGGTCTTCTTGGGGAGGCGGGCGGTGAAGTCCGCCACTGCCGCTCGTACGTCGTCCGCGGTCCATTCCAGGCCCTCGGCCCGGACGGAGACCTCGGTGCGGGCCAGGCGCGGCCCCGGGGCGTCCCAGCCGCTGGTGAAGAGCATCGTGCCCGTCTCCTCGGCGGTCCGGAGCGCGGCCTGTGCGACCGCGTCGGCCTCGTACGGCAGCCAGACCTGGAACTCGTGGGTGTGCGGCTCGGCCGGGTGGACGTGGCACCAGGGCAGCCCGGCCGCGGCGAACCCCTCGCGCAGCGCGGCGGCCACCACGCGCGCGTGCCGCACGTACTCCGGCAGCCGGGGCAGCTCCCGCTCCAGCCCGGCCAGTGCCGACAGCACCGTCGGGAACTGCTGGAAGACGTTGCCGCCGTACCGGTGCCGCCAGGTCGTGGCCTCCTCCACCAGCTCCCTCGGACCGGCGAGCGCGGCGCCGCCGTAACCGGCGAGGGACTTGTAGAACGACACGTACACACTGTCGGCCAGGTCCGCGATCTCCTCCAGCGGCCGGCCGAAGTGCACGGTGGACTCCCACAGGCGCGCGCCGTCGAAGTGCACCACCGCGTCCCGCTCGCGTGCCGCGTCCGCGAGCTCGACGAGCTCCTCCCACGTGGGCAGCAGGAACCCGGCGTCCCTGAGGGGGAGTTCCAGCATCAGCGTGCCGAAGGGCTCGTCGAGGGTGCGCACCTCCTCGGCGGTCGGCTGGCGGGGCTCGCTCGTCACACGCACCGGCCGCAGCCCGGCGACCTGGCTGAAGGCGTGCCTCTCGTGCACCTCGGGATGGGCCAGCGCGTGCAGCGCGACCGCCGGGTCGCCGGTGCGGCCCGCCCAGCAGCGCAGGGCCACCTGCTGGGCCATCGTGCCGGTCGGGAAGAAGGCGGCGGCCTCCTTGCCGAGCAGGCCGGCGACCTTCTCCTCCAGGGCCTCGACGACCCCGTTGCCGTACATGTCCGACGACTCGTCGAGGTCGTACACCTCCCGCGCCCCGTCCAGCAGCGCCAGCCGCTCCCGGAGCGTCCCCAGGAACCCGGGGCGCGCCAGCACGCGCTCCGCGCTCCGGCACGCGGCTGCGCGCCGCTTCCGGAGCCGCTTGTGCCGTTCCCCGTCCGAGATCCGCTCCCCGTCCGAGACCCGTTCTTCGAGCTCTGCGTCCCGTGCGTCCTGCCCCGCCGTATCACTCATGCCCCGGATCATCGCGCGTCCGGGACACGGCGGGCACCCGTATTTCCCGCCTCGCGGCCCGTCATTCCCCGCCCCGCGGCCCGTGCGGCGGAGCCACAGCCTGTGGACGGCCGGACCGACCCCGGAACCGATCGCGTTAACATGACGAGAAATCGTCCGGTACCCCGAGCGGACTGGAACGGGAAGGTCACCGTCGCGTGAGTAGCAGCCAACAACCAGACCCCAGGGACCGCCCCGCGCGGCTCACCGTCGGCGTCGTCGGCGCCGGCCGGGTGGGCCCCGCGCTCGCCGCGTCCCTCCAGCTCGCCGGGCACCGTCCGGTGGCTGTCTCCGCGGTCTCCGACGCCTCCAGGCGGCGGGCCGGGCTGATGCTCCCCGACGTGCCCGTGGTGCCGCCCGCCGACGTGCTCGAACGGTCCGACCTGGTGCTGCTGACCGTCCCCGACGACACCCTTCCCGGACTGGTCGCGGGCCTCGCCGAGACCGGCGCGGTACGGCCCGGGCAGCTGCTCGTGCACACCTCCGGGCGGTACGGCGCGAAGGTGCTGGACCCCGCCCTGCGCGCGGGCGCGCTGCCGCTGGCCCTGCACCCGGCGATGACCTTCACCGGCACGCCCGTGGACGTGCAGCGGCTGGCTGGCTGCTCCTTCGGCGTCACCGCTCCCGAGGAGCTGCGGCTGGCCGCCGAGGCCCTGGTCATCGAGATGGGCGGCGAGCCGGAGTGGATCGCCGAGGAGATGCGGCCGCTGTACCACGCGGCGCTCGCGCTCGGCGCCAACCACCTGGTGACGCTGGTCGCCCAGTCCATGGAGCTGCTGCGCGAGGCCGGCGTCGAGGCCCCCGACCGGATGCTCGGCCCGCTGCTCGGCGCCGCCCTGGACAACGCCCTGCGCTCCGGCGACGCGGCCCTGACCGGCCCGGTCGCGCGGGGGGACGCCGGTACGGTCGCCGCCCACGTCGCCGAACTGCGCCGGCACGCCCCGCAGACCGTCGCCGGCTACCTGGCGATGGCCCGCGCCACCGCCGACCGCGCGCTCGCCCACGGCCTGCTCAAGCCCGAACTGGCCGAGGACCTGCTGGGGGTACTCGCCGGCGGCACGAACCTGCCCGAGAACGGGGAAGACCGATGAGCCGTCGCATGCTCGAACTCGCCCCCACGGTGGGCGATCTGACGTACGTGCGCGACCACCACGCGGCCCGGGGCCGCACCGCCGTCGTGATGACCATGGGCGCCCTACACGAGGGCCACGCCACCTTGGTCCGCGCGGCCCGCGAACACGTCGGCGACGAGGGCTTCGTGATCGTCACCGTCTTCGTCAACCCGCTCCAGTTCGGCGCGGGCGAGGACCTCGATCGCTACCCGCGCACTCTGGAGGCCGACCTCAAGGTGGCCGAGCAGGCGGGCGCCGACGCCGTGTTCGCACCGTCCGTCGAAGAGGTCTACCCCGACGGTGAGCCGCAGGTCAGGATCACCGCAGGGCCCATGGGCGAGCGCCTGGAGGGCGCCAGCCGGCCGGGGCACTTCGACGGCATGCTCACCGTCGTCGCCAAGCTGCTGCACCTCACCCGCCCCGACGTGGCCCTGTACGGGCAGAAGGACGCCCAGCAGCTCGCGCTGATCCGCCGCATGGTGCGCGACCTCAACATAGGGGTGGAGATCGTCGCCGTGCCGACCGTGCGCGAGGACGACGGACTGGCCCTGTCCAGCCGCAACCGCTACCTCTCCCCGCAGGAGCGGCACACCGCCCTGGCCCTCTCCCAGGCGCTGTTCGCGGGCCGCGACCGGCACGCCGCCCAGGAGGCGCTGCGCGCGCGGGCCCGTGAGGTGCCCTCCACGCGCGCGCGTGCCGAAGCCCTCAGCGCCCTCGGGGAATCCCGCGCGGCGGCCGACGCCGCGGCCGTCGCCAAGGCCTCCCCGGGCGCCGCCGCGGCCGTCCGTGCGGCCGCCCAGCTGGTCCTGGACGAGGCCGCGCGCTTCGACCCGCCGCTGGAACTCGACTACCTGGCCCTGGTCGACCCGTCCGACTTCACCGAGATCGGGGACGACTTCACCGGCGAGGCCGTCCTCGCCGTCGCCGCGCGGGTAGGGGCGACCCGGCTGATCGACAACCTCCCGCTCACCTTCGGAACCCTGGGAGCCGCCTCGTGACCAGCACAGGCATACGACTGCACGCGCCCGCGCCCGGATGGTCCATCGCGGCGGACGTCGTGGTCGTCGGCTCCGGCGTCGCCGGCCTCACCGCCGCCCTGCGCTGCGAGGCGGCCGGCCTGACGACCGTCGTCGTCACCAAGGCCCGCCTCGACGACGGCTCCACCCGCTGGGCACAGGGCGGCATCGCCGCGGCCCTCGGCGAGGGCGACACCCCCGGGCAGCACCTGGACGACACCCTGGTGGCCGGCGCCGGCCTGTGCGACGAGGAGGCCGTACGGATCCTCGTCACCGAGGGCCCCGACGCCGTACGGCGGCTGATCTCCACCGGCGCGCACTTCGACACCGACGACGAGGGCGGCATCGAGCTCACCCGCGAGGGCGGCCACCACCGCCGCCGGATCGCGCACGCGGGCGGCGACGCGACCGGCGCGGAGATCTCCCGCGCGCTCGTCGAGGCGGTGCGCGTACACGGCTTGCGCACCATCGAGAACGCGCTCGTGCTGGACCTGCTCACGGACGCCGAGGGCCGCACCGCGGGCGTGACCCTGCACGTCATGGGTGAGGGTCAGCACGATGGCGTGGGCGCCGTGCACGCACCCGCGGTGGTCCTCGCGACCGGCGGCATGGGCCAGGTCTTCTCCGCGACCACGAACCCGTCCGTCTCCACGGGCGACGGCGTGGCGCTCGCCCTGCGCGCGGGCGCCGAGGTCTCCGACCTGGAGTTCGTGCAGTTCCACCCGACTGTGCTCTTCCTCGGCGCGGACGCCGAGGGCCAGCAGCCCCTCGTCTCCGAGGCGGTGCGCGGCGAGGGCGCCCACCTGGTCGACGGCGACGGTGTGCGCTTCATGACCGGGCAGCACGAACTGGCCGAACTCGCCCCCCGGGACATCGTCGCCAAGGGCATCATGCGGCGGATGCGGGAGCAGGGCACCGAGCACATGTTCCTCGACGCCCGGCACTTCGGCGCCGGCATGTGGGAGCACCGCTTCCCGACGATCCTGGCCGCCTGCCGCGCCCACGGCATCGACCCGGTCACCGAGCCCGTCCCGGTCGCCCCGGCCGCCCACTACGCCTCCGGAGGCGTGCGCACCGACTCCCACGGCCGGACGACCGTGCCGGGCCTGTACGCGTGCGGTGAGGTGGCCTGCACCGGCGTGCACGGCGCCAACCGCCTCGCCTCCAACTCCCTCCTGGAGGGCCTGGTCTACGCCGAGCGCATCGCCGCCGACATCGCACGGGAGCACTCGGAGAACGGCCTGCACGCGTGCGTGCCGGAACCCGTCCCCTACGCCGAGACGCCCTCCCACCCGCTGCTCGCCCCCGAGACCCGGTTCGCCATCCAGCGGATCATGACCGAGGGGGCGGGCGTGCTGCGGTCCGCCGCGTCGCTGGCCCGGGCCGCCGACCAGCTGGAGCGGCTGCACGCCGAGGCCCGCTCGGCCCTGGAGGAGAACGGCAAGACCGCCGAGCCGGGCGTCGACACCTGGGAGACCACGAACCTCCTGTGCGTGGCCGGCGTCCTGGTCGCCGCCGCCCGGCTGCGCGAGGAGACCCGCGGCTGCCACTGGCGCGAGGACCGCGCCGAGCGGGACGACACCCACTGGCGCCGCCACATCGTCGTACGGCTGAACCCGGACGGCACGCCTGCCGTGCACGCCACGGACACCGCAGAGTTCCCCCCGACCCGCCCCGGGGCCCCGGCCCCGCGTCCCCTGGAGCAGTGACACAAGTGAGCAGCGAAGACCTTCCCCTCGCCTCGAACGGCGGCTGCGGCGACGGCTGTGCCTGCGGCGCGGACGCCGACGAGGAGTACCTGGAGTGCGGGCTCGACCCCGCGCTCGCCCAGCTCCTGGCGGACGCCGGACTCGACCCCGTCGAGGTCGAGGACATCGCCAACGTCGCCATCCAGGAGGACCTGGACCACGGCGTGGACGTGACGACCGTCGCGACCATCCCCGAGGACGCCGTGGCCACGGGCGACTTCACCGCGCGCGAGACGGGCGTGGTAGCGGGCCTCAGGGTCGCCGAGGCGGTGCTCTCGGTGGTCTGCACGGACGAGTTCGAGGTCGAGCGGCACGTCGAGGACGGCGACCGCGTCGAGGCCGGGCAGAAGCTGCTGTCGGTCACCACGCGCACGCGTGACCTGCTGACCGGCGAGCGCAGCGCGCTCAACCTGCTGTGCCGCCTGTCCGGCATCGCGACCGCAACGCGCGCCTGGGCGGACGCGCTGGAGGGCACCAAGGCGCGCGTGCGCGACACCCGCAAGACCACGCCGGGCCTCAGGTCGCTGGAGAAGTTCGCCGTCCGGTGCGGCGGCGGTGTGAACCACCGCATGTCGCTGTCGGACGCTGCCCTGGTCAAGGACAACCACGTGGTGGCGGCCGGCGGCGTGGGGCAGGCCTTCAAGGCCGTACGGGAGGCCTTCCCGGACGTGCCGATCGAGGTCGAGGTCGACACCCTGCACCAGCTGCGCGAGGTCGTGGACGCCGGCGCCGATCTGATCCTGCTGGACAACTTCACGCCCGGCGAGTGCGAGGAGGCCGTGGCCATCGTCGACGGCCGGGCACTGCTGGAGGCATCGGGCCGGCTGACCCTGGGGAACGCCGGGGCGTACGCCGAGACCGGCGTCGACTTCCTGGCCGTCGGGGCCCTGACCCACTCCTCGCCGATCCTGGACATCGGCCTGGACCTGCGCGAGGCGGAGTGACGGCCATGCTCCTCACGATCGACGTCGGCAACACGCACACCGTGCTGGGCCTGTTCGACGGGGAGGACATCGTCGAGCACTGGCGCATCTCCACCGACGCGCGCCGCACGGCCGACGAGCTGGCGGTGCTGCTTCAGGGCCTGATGGGCATGCACCCGCTGCTCGGCGACGAACTGGGCGAGGGCATCGACGGCATCGCCATCTGCGCGACCGTGCCGTCGGTGCTCCAGGAACTGCGCGAGGTGACGCGGCGCCACTACGGCGACGTGCCCGCCGTGCTCGTCGAACCCGGCGTCAAGACGGGCGTGCCGATCCTCTTCGACAACCCCAAGGAGGTCGGCGCCGACCGCATCATCAACGCGGTGGCGGCGAACGAGCTGTACGGCGGCCCGGCGATCGTCGTCGACTTCGGTACGGCGACGACCTTCGACGCCATCAGCGCGCGCGGGGAGTACGTCGGCGGGGTCATCGCGCCCGGCATCGAGATCTCCGTCGAGGCGCTGGGCGTCAGGGCGGCGCAGCTGCGGAAGATCGAGGTGGCCCGGCCGCGGAGCGTGATCGGCAAGAACACGGTCGAGGCGATGCAGGCCGGCATCATCTACGGGTTCGCCGGGCAGGTCGACGGCGTGGTCAGCCGCATGGCCCGGGAGCTGGCCGACGATCCGGACGACGTGACGGTGATCGCGACGGGCGGGCTGGCGCCGATGGTGCTCGGCGAGTCCTCGCTGATCGACGAGCACGAGCCGTGGCTGACCCTCATCGGGCTGCGGCTGGTCTACGAGCGGAACGTCTCGCGCCCCTGATGGGGCTGCGACACCCCCACACGCCGCACTCGCGACTTATGTCGAATTTGTCTGATTAGCGCGTATCGTCGGCCTATGCCTACGCCATACGGAACCCGCGGCGGCATGGCGTTCGGCGCGGAGGAGCTGCTCGTGCTCCGCCGCGCCCTCGCCCTCGCCCTTCAGCCCCGTCCCGCCAGCGCCGAAGACGTGCGGGACTGTCGCCGGCTCGCCGAGTCACTCGACGAGGCGATGCACGAGGGTGTCCGGCTGCGCGCGTTCCTGGTGGCCGACCTCGCCCGGTACCGCGCCGCCCTCCCCGGCGCGGCCGCCGGCTACCTCGCGCTCCTCGCCGAGTGCCTGGGCGCGGGCCACCGGCCCACGGACGACGACCTGGCCGCCCTGGGCGCCCTGCGCGGCGACCCGGCCGCAGCGGCCCTCCTGCACCGCTGCCGGACGCTCACCCCGCCCGGGGCACCCCCTCGCGCGCCCGCCGCCGCACGCCCCCTCCCGGCCGCCCGCCCGGCCCCCGCCGAACCGCCGGCCTCGGCCGTCCCGACCGGCTCCGTCCACCCGATCGGCCCCCTCCGTCCGGCCGGAGGCGTCCCGTCGGCCGTAGCGGCCTCCCGCGGTGCGCTTCAGGCGGTCGCGGGCGGGCTGCCGGGAGGCCGGGGGAGGCAGCAGCAGGACGGCGGGGACGAGAAGCCCGCCCAGAAGCCCGCCGCGAAGCCGGGGGAGCGGCCCGCCCCCGCGCAGCCCGGGACGGCGCCGGCGCCGAAGCCCGTTCGGCGGCCCGTGCCCACGCCGGGCGAGGTCTTCCCGCGGCGGAAGCCGGGCCCGCCGTCCGGGAAGCCGCAGCAGCGTCTCGCGGCGGTGTGACGCTCCGGGCCACCCCGCCCCGGTTCGTCCCGCCGTCGTGGCTACTCTGGATCCATGGACTACGTCTCCGCACTCCTTCCCCCGGTCGTCATGGCCGCGTTCTTCATCGCTCTGGTCAGGGTGATCGTGAAGACCCAGGGCGGGGCCGCCAAGGCCAAGGAGGACGCGGCCGTGGACGCCGCCCTCGCGCGTGCGCAGAGCGGCTCCCGGACCTCCGGGGCCGGCGCGCCGACCGACGCCTGAAAACGGCGTACGACCCCCGCGTGAGGCCACCTCACCATGGGGTGGTACGTCCTTTTTGTTCACGTTTGGCGCCGAAGGCGTACGTTCGGCACGCCATTGCCGGGATCTCCCACTAGGGTGCTGAGTTGTGCCTCGGCCCCTGGGAGAACTCGAAGACGCGGTCATGACGCGGGTGTGGAAGTGGAACCGCCCGGTGACCGTTCGAGAAGTCCTGGAAGACCTTCAGCGGGAGAGGTCCATCGCGTACACCACGGTGATGACCGTTTTGGACAATCTCCATCACAAGGGCTGGGTGCGCCGCGAAGCCGAGGGCCGGGCCTATCGATATGAGGCCGTCTCCACCCGTGCCGCCTACGCCGCCGCACTGATGAACGACGCCTGGTCCCAGAGCGACAACGCCGCCGCCGCTCTCGTCGCCTTCTTCGGGATGATGAGCGACGAACAGCGGCAGGCCCTGCGGGATGCCGTGCGCATCGTCGAAGGCACCGCCGAAGGCGTCATCGGGGGAACCGGCGCCCCCGAAGTCACCGGTGAAGTCCCGGATACCGCCCAAGCCCCGGATACCGCCCAGGCTCCGGAAACCCGTGACGAGAACCCCGGCTCGGCACGGGACGGCCGCGGGCGATAGCGTCCGCTCATGTCCGTAGAACGTCCCGAAGAGACCGCAAAAGCCATCACCGTCCGACGGGCCCGGACCGGCGATGTCCCCGCAGTGCGCCGACTGCTGGACGCCTACGTTCGCGGCGGCATCCTGCTCGACAAAGCGACGGTGACGCTTTACGAGGACATCCAGGAGTTCTGGGTCGCCGAACGGGACGACAACGCCGAGGTCGTCGGCTGCGGCGCACTGCACGTGATGTGGGAAGACCTGGCGGAAGTGCGCACTCTCGCGGTGAAGCCGGGACTGAAGGGCGCCGGGGTCGGACATCGGCTGCTGGAGAAGTTGCTCGAGACGGCACGCAGGCTCGGCGTTCGCCGCGTATTCTGCCTGACCTTCGAAGTGGACTTCTTCACGAAGCACGGCTTCGTGGAGATCGGTGAGACGCCCGTCGACGCCGATGTCTACGCGGAGCTGCTGCGTTCCTATGACGAGGGTGTCGCGGAGTTCCTCGGTCTCGAACGAGTGAAACCGAACACCCTGGGCAACAGCCGGATGCTTCTGCATCTGTGATCGACATTCCGTCAGGCCCGGCATGCCCGCGTTCCCTATGTCCGAAACGCGCATGTTTCCGGACGGGGTGAGTGCCTGGTCTCTCCCAGGGGTTTGTGTTTTTCCCGCAAAAGCGGTTTGCTTTCCGGCGTACTGCTGCACTGCATATAACAGGGGACGGCGAATCGGCGGACACCGGCCATCCCCGGTCCTCACGTTATCGATGAAAGGAAATCCGGTGGCACAGAAGGTTCAGGTCCTTCTTGTCGACGACCTCGACGGCGGCGAGGCGGACGAGACCGTGACGTTCGCGCTGGACGGCAAGACCTACGAGATCGATCTCACCACCGCCAATGCGGACAAGCTCCGTGGTCTTCTCGAGCCCTACGTCAAGAGCGGCCGGCGAACCGGGGGTCGCGCTTCGGGGGGACGCGGAAAGGCGCGTGCCGCTTCCGGCGGCGGCCAGGACACCGCGCAGATCCGCGCCTGGGCGAAGGAGAACGGCTACGAGGTCAACGACCGCGGCCGTGTTCCCGCGTCCATTCGCGAGGCCTACGAGAAGGCCAACGGCTGATCAGGGGCCTGTGTCAGCCCCTCGCGGAACGGGAACGGCTGGGCGCACGCGCGCCGCAACCGGATCCGGTGGACGTGTGTCGCCACCGTGTCCACCAGGCGTACGAGATCGGGGGTGCCCCCACCGCCCCCCACGGCCGACAGAGTCGGCAGCGAGGCCTCGACCTCGCACCCAGACCCGGGGGGCCGCAGCCACACGGCGGCCCCCTGTGAACCGGAGCGGCCGGGGTTGAGCGGCCGCGGACTGGCGCCCGGGGGCGGCGGAGCGTCCATCAGTGCGCCCGCGCCCAGGGCCACCACGTCCAGGTCCAGCGCCGACGGGCCCCACTCCAGCCACTCCAGCAGTCCGGGCAGCTCCTCCGCGCTGCCCGCGGCGACCAGCAGCCGCATCCGGTCCCCCCGCACGGCCACCGGAGAGCCGGGCCACAGATGGCGCAGCGCCACACGTCCGGCCTCGGCGGGCACGTCCAGGACGTCGAAACGGCGGCCCACCACAAGTCGTACCGGTGCTCCGGGCACCGTGCCCCAGCCCAGTTCGTTCTCGTACCAGTGCCGCCAATGCCGCCAGTCCCGCTCCCCGTCTCCGGGGGCCGGCGGCTGACGGGGAGAGGGGACCGGAACGGGGACCGTGGAAGGGCTGCCGACCATGCCTGAGAAACAGCCCGAAACGCGTCGGAGTTACGCTCGGTATCAGTGTGTGTGCGAAGTGTGCCGAACGAGAGGGGCCCGCGAGGGTGGGAAAGGGCGCAAGGTTGTTCGCCCATAGCTGAGGGAACTCGGGCACGCGGCATGCAATGTCAGTCGGTACGGGTAAGAGATGCCTAGTGGGAGGGGGCGACACGCAGGCGGCACCCGGGCAGCGGAGTCTCACGTTCGCCATCGGCGTACTGGCGACTGGGGTAACTGCCTGGCCTGCGGGAACATCGTCTCGCACCATCGGGTTGGAGCAGATGTCGGCGTTCGGGGTCAGGAGGCCAAGGACGGTGTCGGCAGTTGGAATGAGCGGTCCCCGCTTGCGGGACTAAGCTGCGGAAGGACAGGGAGGGGAAGTTCCCCCCACTGCCTGACCGCTCTGAGGAGCGATTAACGATGTTCGAGAGGTTCACCGACCGCGCGCGGCGGGTTGTCGTCCTGGCTCAGGAAGAAGCCCGGATGCTCAACCACAACTACATCGGCACTGAGCACATCCTCCTGGGCCTGATCCACGAGGGTGAGGGTGTCGCCGCCAAGGCCCTTGAGAGCCTCGGGATTTCGCTCGAGGCGGTCCGCCAGCAGGTGGAGGAGATCATCGGCCAGGGCCAGCAGGCGCCCTCCGGCCACATTCCCTTCACCCCCCGTGCCAAGAAGGTCCTGGAGCTGTCGCTCCGGGAGGCCCTTCAACTGGGCCACAACTACATCGGCACGGAGCACATCCTGCTCGGCCTGATCCGTGAGGGCGAGGGCGTCGCCGCCCAGGTCCTGGTCAAGCTGGGCGCAGACCTCAACCGGGTGCGGCAGCAGGTCATCCAGCTGCTCTCCGGTTACCAGGGCAAGGAGACCGCCACCGCCGGCGGTCCTGCCGAGGGCACCCCCTCGACGTCCCTGGTCCTCGACCAGTTCGGCCGGAACCTCACCCAGGCCGCTCGCGAGTCCAAGCTCGACCCGGTCATCGGGCGCGAGAAGGAGATCGAGCGGGTCATGCAGGTGCTGTCCCGCCGTACCAAGAACAACCCGGTGCTGATCGGTGAGCCCGGCGTCGGCAAGACCGCCGTCGTCGAGGGCCTCGCGCAGGCCATCGTCAAGGGCGAGGTGCCCGAGACCCTCAAGGACAAGCACCTCTACACCCTGGACCTCGGTGCCCTGGTCGCCGGCTCCCGCTACCGCGGTGACTTCGAGGAGCGCCTGAAGAAGGTGCTCAAGGAGATCCGCACCCGCGGCGACATCATCCTGTTCATCGACGAGCTGCACACGCTGGTCGGTGCGGGTGCCGCCGAGGGCGCCATCGACGCGGCGAGCATCCTCAAGCCGATGCTGGCCCGCGGTGAGCTGCAGACCATCGGTGCCACCACCCTGGACGAGTACCGCAAGCACCTGGAGAAGGACGCGGCCCTGGAGCGCCGCTTCCAGCCCATCCAGGTCGCCGAGCCGTCCCTGCCGCACACGATCGAGATCCTCAAGGGCCTGCGCGACCGGTACGAGGCGCACCACCGCGTCTCCATCACCGACGAGGCGCTGGTCCAGGCCGCCACCCTGGCCGACCGGTACATCTCGGACCGCTTCCTGCCGGACAAGGCGATCGACCTGATCGACGAGGCCGGCTCCCGGATGCGCATCCGCCGGATGACCGCGCCGCCGGACCTGCGCGAGTTCGACGAGAAGATCGCCGCCGTCCGCCGGGACAAGGAGTCCGCGATCGACTCGCAGGACTTCGAGAAGGCCGCCTCCCTGCGCGACAAGGAGAAGCAGCTCCTGGCCGCCAAGGCCAAGCGGGAGAAGGAGTGGAAGGCAGGCGACATGGACGTCGTCGCCGAGGTCGACGGCGAGCTGATCGCCGAGGTCCTCGCCACGGCCACCGGCATCCCGGTCTTCAAGCTGACGGAGGAGGAGTCCAGCCGCCTGCTCCGCATGGAGGAGGAGCTGCACAAGCGGGTCATCGGCCAGAACGACGCCGTCAAGGCGCTGTCCAAGGCGATCCGGCGTACGCGTGCGGGTCTGAAGGACCCGAAGCGTCCGGGTGGCTCGTTCATCTTCGCCGGCCCGTCCGGTGTCGGTAAGACCGAGCTGTCCAAGGCGCTCGCCGAGTTCCTCTTCGGTGACGAGGACGCGCTGATCTCCCTCGACATGTCGGAGTTCAGCGAGAAGCACACGGTCTCCCGCCTCTTCGGTTCGCCCCCCGGCTACGTGGGCTACGAGGAGGGTGGCCAGCTCACCGAGAAGGTGCGCCGCAAGCCGTTCTCGGTCGTCCTGTTCGACGAGGTCGAGAAGGCCCACCCGGACATCTTCAACTCGCTGCTGCAGATCCTGGAGGACGGTCGCCTGACCGACTCCCAGGGCCGGGTCGTGGACTTCAAGAACACGGTCATCATCATGACGACCAACCTCGGCACCCGGGACATCTCCAAGGGCTTCAACCTGGGCTTCGCGGCCTCGGGCGACACGAAGACCAACTACGAGCGCATGAAGAACAAGGTGTCGGACGAGCTCAAGCAGCACTTCCGGCCCGAGTTCCTCAACCGCGTCGACGACGTGGTGGTCTTCCCGCAGCTGACGCCGGGCGACATCCTGCGGATCGTCGACCTGATGATCGGCAAGGTGGACGAGCGTCTGAAGGACCGGGACATGGGCATCGAGCTCTCCCAGTCCGCCAAGGAGCTGCTGTCCAAGAAGGGCTACGACCCCGTTCTGGGCGCCCGGCCGCTGCGCCGGACCATCCAGCGCGAGATCGAGGACACGCTCTCGGAGAAGATCCTCTTCGGCGAGCTGCGCCCCGGTCACATCGTGGTCGTGGACACCGAGGGCGAGGGCGAGTCCCAGACCTTCACCTTCCGAGGTGAGGAGAAGTCCGCGCTGCCGGACGTCCCGCCGATCGAGCAGGCGGCCGGTGGACCCGGGCCGAACCTGAGCAAGGAGGCGTAAGCCTCAGCGGCGTCCGAGAGGGGCCGGTGCCTTCGGGCACCGGCCCCTCTCGTGTGCCGGTGTGCCCGCGGCCGAGGGGGCTGCCCGTTGAGACGCGGGCCACATGGCCTCCGTCACAGGGAAAAGGCGTCCACCCCCACTCTCCGGTGACATGGCACACAAGCGCTCCGACACGTACTACGGCGCTTAGTGGGGGACAGGGCTTGAAATAACGGACATTTAAGGCAATGAAATATTACGGAATGGGTTCTCTACAGGGCATTTGTCCTGAATGGGGGACACGTCAAGAGACATACGACACTGCCCTCTCTTACTACTTTCTGTCGTAGTAGGGGTGTTTGAGCGTCGGTGACCGGCGGGGTTACCAAGGGATGGCCCGCCCGGCGAAGGCACATGCGTCCGGGTGGTTCTCATTGCCCCCGACCCCCAGAGGTTTCGATGTTCCAGCGCGCCACGTCCCGTTCCGCCCGTACGACCAAGCTCCGTACCCGCGCCGCTGTCCTGGCCGCCGGTCTGGGGGTCTCCTTCGCGATGGGCGCGGGAGTAGCGTCCGCCGCCGAGACCGCGGCGGCCCCCGCCGCCGTCGCGCAGTCGGCCGCCTGGACCGCGCCGGTGAAGCAGTTCGCGCTCAGCGCCGGCTTCAACCAGGCCGGCGGTCACTGGGCGCACAAGCACAGCGGCCAGGACTTCGCCGTGCCGATCGGCACCAAGGTCGTCGCCGCGCACGGCGGCACCGTAGTCAAGGCCGGCCCCAACGGCGCCGGTGACGGCCCCGCCTACGGCAACGCCATCGTCATCAAGCACGCCAACGGGACGTACTCCCAGTACGCCCACCTCTCCCGCGTCGACGTGCGGATCGGCCAGGTCGTCGCCACCGGTCAGCACATAGCCCTGTCCGGCAACACCGGCAATTCCACCGGCCCGCACCTGCACTTCGAGATCCGCACCACCCCGAACTACGGCTCCGCGGTCAGCCCGCTGGCCTTCCTGCGCTCGCAGGGCGTGGCCATCTGACCGGCCGAACGCCGCACCGCACCGCCGCCCGCTGAGCAACAGCGGGCGGCGGACGCGCGTCAGGGCCCCTGCGCGCCCCGGTGCGCCTGGGTCACCAGGTCGATGGCGACCTCGAGGACGGCCTTGCGCCGCTCCGCGGGGTCGCCCTCGAGGTCCTGCATGACGAACATCCCGGCGTGCAGCGTGAAGATGGCGCTGACGCAGCGGACCTGGTCGGCCAGGCTCGCGCCCGGGTCGATGATGATGTCCCGCAGGCCGCGCATCCGGTCCTTGAAGGTGTCCCCGATGCGCAGCTCCCGTACGGTCGCCTGGTTCTCCTGCATGAAGCGGAACAGCGGCGCCGCGTCGGCGAGCGCCTGGTCGTAACGGCGGACGATCTCCTGTTTGGTCTCCAGCGTGTGCGGCTGCCGTCGGCCCCACTCGATCAGGTCCTCCATCGGCCGTGTGAGGCTTTCGAACAGGCTGACGAGGATCTCTTCCTTCGTCTTGAAGTGGTAGTACAGGGCCGCCTTGGTGACGTCGAGACGCTCGGCGATCTCGCGCAGGGAGGTCTTCTCGTAACCCTGCTCGGCGAAGAGTTCGAGTGCCACGTCCTGGATGCGCTGGCGGGTGTTGCCGCGGCGCTGCTGCCTGGTGCCGTCCATCGTGACGTCCATCTTCGTACTCCTCGCGCTCCCTGGACACCTTGCCTGCCGGCCGGTCGGCAAAACTTACTTGACGACCGGCTAGTTAAGGGTCTACTTTCCAGAGTGTAATCAACTTGCCGGGCGGCAAGTAAGTACCAGTCGACTGGGGGAGTAGGACGGATGGCGGACAGCGCGAAAGCCGGGCCGGCGACGGCCGAGGCCGGCAAACAACCCAGGAGCGTGCGGGTCGTCCTGCTCGCCCTCATGATCGCGATGATGCTCGCGATGCTCGACAACATGATCGTGGGCACCGCGATGCCGACGATCGTCGGTGAGCTCGGCGGCCTTCAGCACCTGTCCTGGGTCGTCACCGCCTACACCCTCGCGACCGCCGCGGCCACCCCGCTGTGGGGCAAGCTCGGCGACATGTACGGGCGCAAGGGCGCCTTCATGACCTCGATCGTCATCTTCCTGCTCGGGTCCGCGCTGAGCGGCATGGCCCAGAACATGGGCGAGCTGATCGGCTTCCGCGCCGTCCAGGGCCTCGGCGCGGGCGGTCTGATGGTCGGTGTGATGGCCATCATCGGCGACCTGATACCGCCGCGGGAGCGCGGCAAGTACCAGGGCATGATGGCCGGTGTCATGGCGCTCGCGATGATCGGCGGCCCCCTGGTCGGTGGCACGATCACCGACAACTGGGGCTGGCGCTGGTCCTTCTACATCAACCTCCCCCTCGGCGCGGTGGCCCTCGTCGCGGTCAGCGCCGTACTGCACCTGCCGAAGAAGCGCGCCGAGGCGCGGATCGACTACCTGGGCGCCGTGCTGCTGACCGTCGGCATCAGCTCCATCGTCCTCGTCACCACCTGGGGCGGCACGGAGTACGCCTGGACCTCCGCGCGGATCATGGAGCTCATCGCGATCGGCGTCGTCGCGCTCGTCGGGTTCGTGCTCTGGCAGACCAAGGCCGCCGAGCCGATCGTGCCGCTGCACATCTTCCGCAGCCTCAACTTCAGCCTGATGTCGCTGATCGGTTTCATCACCGGCTTCGTGATGTTCGGCGCGGTGCTGTTCCTGCCGCTGTACCAGCAGTCGGTGCAGGGTGCCTCCGCGACCAACTCCGGTCTGCTGCTCCTGCCGATGCTGGCCGCGATGATGGTCGTGTCGCTGATCGCGGGCCGGGTGACCACCAACAGCGGCCGGTACAAGGTCTTCCCGGTCGTCGGCAGCGTCCTGATGATCGCCGGGCTGTACCTGCTGTCCCTCATGGACACCGGCACGACCCGCCTCACCTCCGGCCTCTACATGGCCGTCCTGGGCGCGGGCATGGGCTGCCTGATGCAGATCACCATGCTGGTCGCGCAGAACAGCGTGGAGCTGAAGGACATGGGCGTGGCGTCCTCGTCCACCACCCTCTTCCGTACGCTCGGCTCCTCCTTCGGTGTCGCGATCATGGGCGCGCTGTTCAACAACCGCGTCCAGCACGAGATGGCCGAGCGGGCCGGTGCCCTGGGCCGCGGGATCACCGAGCAGTCGGCACAGCTGGACGCGGCGAGCCTCGCCAAGCTGCCGGCCCAGGCCCGCGAGGCCTACCAGCACGCTGTGTCCGCCGGCACGCACTCGGCGTTCCTGCTGGGCGCCGTGGTGGCGGTGGTCGCGCTCGTCACGGCGGTGTTCGTCAAGGAGGTCCCGCTGAGGGGAGCGGGACCAGCCGCGGGGGACCGGGCCGACGCGGGCGAGGCGCAGGCGCGTCAGGACGTGGCGGAGGCCGTCTGACCGCCCGAGCCGCGGTCGCGTGGCGCAGGCCGTCCGGACCGCCTGGGCCGAACGTGAGTGGGGCCCGTGGAAGTCCGCCGGGAGCGGATTTCCACGGGCCCCAGGCATGTCCGCCGCGGGCCCGCGGCCGTCCGCCCTCCCGCTGCCGCGCGCAGGACCGCGGCGGGCGGCCCCGTCCGCCACGCCCGACCGGCCGGCCGGCGCACCTGGCCGGCCGCAGCGTCCTGGCCGGCACCGCGGCGGCCACGGACCGCCCCGGAGCGGGCGGCCACGGACCGCCCCGGAGCGGGCGGCCACGGACCGCCCCGGAGCGGGCGGCCACGGACCGCCCGCTCCGGGGCCGCTTCCCGCCGCGCCGCAGAGGGCCGCCGGGGGCGCGCCGGCCCGGCCTGGTGCGTCGGCTACCGGGCGTCACTGCCCCGGAAGCAGGGGATGGCTGCCCGTGTTCGTCGGGGCGTGTTCGGGCAGCCATAGGACGGCGACGGCGCCCTCGGCCGGGATGTGCTCCGGGGCACCCGCGGGACGGACGTTGCGGAAGGTCAGACGGGCGCCGAGGACACGGGCCTGACCCGCGGCGATGGTCAGGCCGAGGCCGTGGCCGTGCCCGGCGCGGTCCGTGCTGCCGGTGCGGAACCGGCTCGGACCCTCGGCGAGCAGGTCCTCGGGGAAGCCGGGGCCGTGGTCGCGCACCCGGATGACCCGGCCCTCGACGGTCACCTCGATCGGCGGCCTGCCGTGCCGGGCGGCGTTGGCGAGCAGGTTGAACAGCACCCGCTCCAGACGCCGCGGGTCGGTGGTGACCTCCGACTCGTGCACCACGCGCACCTCGATGTCCGGGTCCTTCGCGGCCACCCGCCGGGTGACGAACTCGCCCAGCACGATGTCCTGGAGTTCGGCCCGCTCCGAGGCGCTGTCGAGCCGGGCGACCTCCAGCACGTCCTCCACCAGCGTGCGCATGGCCTTCGCACGGTCCAGGACCAGTTCCGTCGGCCGGCCGGGCGGCAGCAGCTCGGCCGCGGTCAGCAGCCCGGTCACCGGAGTGCGCAGCTCGTGCGCGATGTCCGCGGTGACCCGGCGTTCCGCCTCCAGGCGCTGCTGGAGCGCGTCCGCCATCGCGTCCACGGCGCGCGCGAGATCGTCGGTCTCGTCGCGTACGACACCTCCGATGGCGTCGCGGACCCGTACGTCCGTCTCGCCCTTGGCGACCTGGTTGGCCGCGGCCGCCGCCTTGCGCAGCCGGCGCGAGAGCTGACCCCCTATGAGCACACCCAGGGCGCTGCCGCCGAGGACGACCGTGATGGAGCCGATGACCAGGGCCTGGTCGAGGTCGTTGAGGATGTTCGTGCTGCGGTCGGTGAAGTGTGTGTGCAGGGACAGCACGTGGCCGTCCTTGACCGGTACGGCCGCCCAGATGTCGGGCAGCTTGCCGGTGTGGTCGGCGACGTAGGTCGCCCGCCGACCCTGCTCGACCTTCTCCCGCAGCTCGGAGGGCAGCTGCGGGTCGTCGATCCGGATGCCCGGGAAGTTCGGCCGCCCCGACAGTTCGAAGTTGCGCTGGGCGATCTGGACCCGCTCGTCCGCCAGGTCGCGCGCGCTGTCCAGCATCGACACCCGGGCGGCGTTGTGCACGACCAGGCTGAGCGCGACCGCCACCAGCGCGCCGACCAGCGCGATGGCCGCGCTGAGCTTCCACCTCAGCCCCGTACGGATGTCCGCGCGCTCCAGGCGCTTGGGGAGCAGGCGCCGCGAGATCCCCGGCATGACCACCCCGCTCAGGCCTTCAGCTTGTAGCCGAAGCCGCGCACCGTCTCGATGCGGTCCTGGCCGATCTTCGTGCGCAGCCGCTGCACATGGACGTCGACCACGCGGGTGTCGCCGCCCCAGCCGTAGTCCCACACCCGCTCCAGCAGCTTGTCCCGGGAGAGCACCGTGCCCGGAGCCGAGGAGAACTCGAGCAGCAGCCGCATCTCCGTGGGCGTGAGCGCCACCGGGTGCCCAGCCCGGCGCACCTCCATCCCCTCGGTGTCGACCTCCAGGTCCCCGAAGCTCAGCACCCCGCCGTCCACCGCGGCGGGGTCGGCGTCGGCCCGGACGCCGCCGGCGTGCCCGAAGCGGCGCAGCACCGCGCGGATGCGGGCGACCAGGACGGCGCCGTCGAACGGCTTGGTCACGTAGTCGTCGGCGCCCGCCTCCAGGCCCAGCACCACGTCGATGGAGTCCGCCCGCGCGGACAGCATGATCACAGGAACGGTCGATTCGTCGCGGATGCGGCGGCACAGGCTGACCCCGTCGAGGCCGGGGACCATGACGTCCAGCAGCGCGATGTCGGGCTGCCTGGCCCGGAACGCCTCCAGGCCCGACAGCCCGTCGGGCATCGCCGTGACCGCGAAGCCGACCCGCTCCAGGGCGAGCTGTGTGGCCTCGCGGATGACGTCGTCGTCCTCGACGAACAGGACGTGGGTCTGTTCTGCCATCCGGGTGCTCTCAGTCCTCGTGTGCTTCTCGTCGTGCGCTCCGGGCCCACCGTGCGGGCACCGGTCCGGTCTCATGGTGAACCGGTCACGGGTGGACGCGCCCGGCGGCGGACGTGCCTGACAGGCTCACGCCCTCGCCATTGTCGCGCGGCCGCGGTCCTGACCCCCTCGCTGCCGTCAGTGGCCGGGGGTCACCGCCGCGCCACCGACGTTTTTGCTGTACTCGTTGCGCGTGCTGAACTCCCTGACGAACCGGTCCGCCGACCAGCGGTACGTGATCACGTCCTCGCCGGACGGACTCGACACCGGGTCCCCCCGCGCGTACACCTGCTTGGTCACCACGAGGTCGCCGCGGTCGATCTCGGCGTAGACCGGGGGCTCCTCGGCCTTGAAGACGTTCTCGTACCGGCCCCCCTGCTCGCGGTACACATAGGCGCCCACACCCACCGCGTCTCCACAGGTCAGCACGTTGATGACGATGTCTTCGGCCGATCCCGAGGTCAGGTCGCCGTACGACACGTCGACGGGGTACTCGTCGGCCACGCACGGCTTGAGGCCGCGCTTGACCGCGGCCGAGACCCGCGGGTCGTCCTTGATCAGCCGGACCGGGTCCACCCGCTGGGCCCGGCCGGTGGGGTCGGGGGAGGGGGCCGGGACGCTGCCCGCGACCGAGCCGGCGTGGGCCGGGCCCTCGTCGCGCGCGCCGGTACCCCCGGTGCCGCAGGCGGACGCCGAAAGGGCGAGGGCGGCGAGCACGGTCATCGCCGTGATCGCCGCCTGGTAGGTGTCCCGGGCCCGGTTGGGCCCGGGGCCTGGACCCCTGCCGGTCAGGCCGCGCAACGCTCCTGCTCCTCACGCTCCAGCGCGCGTGCGTCCAGATCGCGGGCCTCCAGCTCCTCGCGGAGCCGGGCGAGCGCCCGGTGCAGCGTGCTCTTGACCGTACCCGCCGACATGCCGAGGGCGGCAGCCGTCTCCTCCGTGGACATCTGCTCCCAGTGTCGCAGCACCACGACACTGCGCTGTTTGGGAGCGAGCACCTTCAGAATGTCCATCAGGAGCGCGCGGTCGGCGTGCTGCTCGGTGGAGTCCTCGACGCGGGCGTCCGGGAGCTGCTCGGTGGGGACCTCCTCCAGCTTCCGGGCCCGCCACCACTCGGTACGCGTATTGATCATCACGCGGCGCAGATAGGCGTCCGCGAGTCGCTTGTCGGCGATGCCCTCCCAGCGCCCGTAGGTCCGCGCGAGTGCCGTCTGGAGCAGGTCCTGGGCTTCGACCGGGTCCGGGACCAGCCGGCGCGCACTGCGCAGCAGCGCGTCCTGCCGGGTACGCACGTACTCCTCGAACTCGAGCACCTCACCCTGCGCCATGTACGACCGCCTCCGATCCCCGTTTCCCGACCCGCCTGCAGCCGGTCTCCAAGCCGTGAGCGGACGGGCTGTGGTCGGCAGCCGTCCGGTGCCTGTCGGGCACGCAACTGAAGGTACGGAGGCGTTGTCACGGCGCTGTCCGAAGCAGCCTGCGGCCAGCCCTCGGCTGTGCGTCGGTTGTGTAACGGAAGTAGGAACGGGGTAAGGCCATGCCCCGATTTGTTCCTTTTGGTGGTGATTTGGGGGGTCGGGTGGCGTGCAGGTGTGTGACACGAACGGCCGCGACGCGCCCTGCAGCCTTGGCGGGCCTGTGAGGTGACTGTCGGTCAGGTGTCGGGTGGTGGGTGTCGGGCGCCAGGTGTGAGATGCCGGGATCGGGTGACGGAGGGTCAGGTCAGTGGCAGCCGGTACAGTCCGCCCGGCAGTGGCTCCACCAGGCCGTCCGCGACGAGACCGTCCAGGGCCCGGGCCCGCTGGACCGGCTCGTGCCAGACCCGGTCGAGCACCGGCTGGGGGACGGGCGCGTGGGCCTCGCGCAGCACGGCGAGCAGCTTGCCGCGGACCTGCCGGTCCGTGCCGGCGTACGTCTGTCCGCGGCGCGGCGGTCCGTCGTGCGCGGGCTTGCCCGCGAGCCGCCAGGCGCAGTGCGCGGCGATCGGGCAGCGCGGGCACGACTCGTTCTTCGCCGTGCACACCAGCGCGCCGAGCTCCATGGAGGCGGCCGCCCAGCGGGCCGCGGTCCCCTCGTCCTCGGGCAGCAGGGCGCGCGCCAGACGCCGTTCGGCGGCGGTGGTGGCGTTCGGCGGGTACTGCACGCCGGTGACCGCGCGGGCCAGCACCCGGCGGACGTTGGTGTCCAGGACGGCGTGCCGCTGGCCGTAGGCGAAGGACGCGACGGCCGCGGCCGTGTACTCGCCGATGCCCGGCAGGGCGAGCAGTTGCGCGTGCTCGGTCGGTACGTCGCCGCCGTGCCGTTCCGTTATGGCGACCGCGGCGCCGTGCAGGCGCAGGGCGCGGCGCGGGTAGCCGAGCCGGCCCCAGGCGCGGACGGCCTCGCCCGGAGCCTCCTTGGCGAGGTCGGCGGGCCGGGGCCAGCGGTCGAGCCACTGCTCGTAGACCGGCAGCACACGGCTCACCGGCGTCTGCTGGAGCATGAACTCGCTGACCATCACGCCCCAGGCGCCGGCGTCGGAACGTCGCCAGGGCAGGTCGCGGGCGTGGTCGTCGAACCAGGTGATGACCTGGGTGTGCAGGGTCGGTCCGAGGGAGGTGCCGGAGGCCTCGGCACCGGCGGGCGTGCCGGTGGCCGGGGTGTCGGGGCTGCTGTGCGGGGGCAGTGTGGGCGCAGTCATGGCCTTCCGATCCTGCCACGTGGGGGTGGGCGGCTGTGTGATCCGGCGCGGGCTGGTGTCGTCACGGACCGTGCCCGGGTGATCTCGGCGGGGTCAAAGAGGCCCGCGAGTATGGGTGTTGCCGTGATGATGATCCGGAAAATCTGTCGTCGGCCCGGCGGGTGGGGCCGGGGAAGCCGACGATCTCTCGTACAGTTTGGGCCGTGGGATCTCTGCGCAATCCGGTCGGTCCGCTTCCCGCCTCCATCTACTGGCGACGGCGGCTCGTCATGCTGTCCGCGGTCGCCCTGCTGGCGCTGCTGATCGTCTGGATCGTCCCCTTGGGAGGCGGGGGCCGCAAGACGAACGGCGGCGGGCCGAACGACAAGCATCCGGGGCCCTCGGCCTCGACCATCACGCCGGGACCCTCCGGCTCCGGTCCCGCGATCAGCCAACGCCCCGGCGGCCGGGACGAGTCCGGCGGCGGTGACTCCGGTGGGTCGGGGTCGGGGACCGGCGACACCGGCGACACGGGCGCTTCCGACGGCGGGGGCGGGAACGGAGACGGCGCCGGTTCCGGCGGGTCCACCGGCGGCGGGGACGACGGTGCCAAGGGCGGCGGCGGTCCGGGCGCGGTGCTGCCGGCCGGCAGCGCGCTGCCCAACTGCACCCCAGCTACGGTCAAGTTGACACTGCGCAGCGTGCACAACTCCTACGGGCCCGGACAGACGCCGGAGTTGGAGCTGACCGCCGCGAACTCCTCCGGGAGCGACTGCAAGATCGATCTCGGGCCGAAGTCCGCGGTGGTGATGATCAGTCAGGCCGAGAGCAGCGCCGCCTACTGGTCCTCGGCCGACTGCCCCACGACGGCCGGGAGCCGGCTGTACCGGGTGCCGGCGGGCAGCGACATCACCTACACCGTCCGCTGGGACCGCAGGCCGAGCGCCCCGCAGTGCGCGACGCCTCCGGCCGGGTCGGCCCGGGCGGGCACCTACCTGGTCGAGGCGAAGGTGCCGGGGTACGCGAAGCTGCGGACGTCGTTCGTGCTGTCGGAGGACTGACGCGGACGAGGCGGACCGGGCCGAGAGTGACCGAAGAGGGTGCTGCGGACGGTCGAGGGTGACCGAAGAGGCCTGAGCCGGTCGGCCGTGGCCGGCGCCGGTCAGACGTAGCGCTCCAGGATCGACGACTCCGCCAGCCGCGACAGGCCCTCACGGACGCTCCGCGCCCGCGCCTCGCCCACACCGTCCACCGTCTGGAGGTCGTCGACGCTCGCGGCGAGCAGCTTCTGCAGGCCGCCGAAGTGCTCGACCAGGCGGTCGATGATGGCGCCGGGCAGCCGGGGCACCTTGGCCAGCAGACGGAAGCCGCGCGGGGAGACCGCCGAGTCGAGGGTCTCCGGAGAGCCGGTGTAGCCCAGGGCGCGGGCGACGGTGGACAGTTCCAGCAGCTCGGCGTGGGAGAGCTTGTCCAGCTCGGCCAGGGCCTCCTCGACCGTGCGGGAGCGCTTGGCGGTGGGCTCGGGGACGTAGTCCCGCACCACCAGTTCACGCTCCGGCTCCACGCCCGCGATCAACTCGTCGAGCTGGAGGGCCAGGAGACGCCCGTCGGTGCCCAGCTCCACCACGTACTCGGCGATCTCGGTGGCGATACGGCGCACCATCTCCAGGCGCTGCGCGACCGCCGAGACGTCCCGGACCGTCACCAGGTCCTCGATCTCCAGCGCCGACAGCGTGCCCGCCACCTCGTCCAGGCGGAGCTTGTAGCGCTCCAGGGTCGCCAGGGCCTGGTTCGCGCGGGAGAGGATCGCCGCCGAGTCCTCCAGGACACGGCGCTGGCCGTCGACGTACAGGGCGATCAGCCGCATGGACTGCGAGACCGAGACCACCGGGAAGCCGACCTGCTTGCTCACCCGGTCCGCCGTACGGTGCCGGGTGCCGGTCTCCTCGGTCGGGATCGTCGGATCCGGGACCAGCTGCACGCCCGCCCGCAGGATCTTCGACAGGTCGGACGAGATCACGATGCCGCCGTCCAGCTTGCACAGTTCCCGCAGCCGGGTCGCCGTGAACTCGACGTCCAGGACGAAACCGCCCGTGCACATCGACTCCACGGTCTTGTCGGCGCCGAGCACGATGAGCCCGCCGGTGTTGCCGCGGAGCACCCGCTCGAGGCCGTCCCGCAGGGCCGTGCCAGGTGCCACGGCGCTCAGGGAGGCGCGCATCAGGCCATCGGCGCCGGAACTCCCGCCGGACTTTCCGGGAGCTGCTGCCCGGTCGTTGGCTGCCACTGCACTCCTCCGGTCGCAGGTACTTCAGGCGCTCCCGTTTCGCACACTCGGTTCGTACGGACGGGCGAGACCAGGGCAAAGTCTACCGGCGCTCCTCCTGCTCCCGTGGGGCGTCCCGGCGACGCGAGCGGGGCAGTACCCGCAGCGCGTCCCCTATGTCGGCCACTTCCAGGACCTTCATCCCGGGCGGGACCTTGCCCGGGTCGCCCGGCACGAGGGCGTGCGTGAAGCCCAGGCGGTGGGCCTCGGTGAGCCGGCGCTGCACGCCGGTGACCCGTCTGACCTCGCCCGCCAGACCCACCTCGCCGATCGCGACGAGGTTCTTCGGCAGCGGGGTGTCGCTCGCCGCCGAGGCCAGCGCGAGGGCGACCGCGAGGTCGGCGGCCGGCTCGGAGAGCTTCACCCCGCCGACCGTCGCCGAGTAGATGTCCCGCTTGCCCAGCGCGCTGATCCGGCCCCGCTGCTCCAGCACGGCCAGCATCATCGAGACCCGGGAGGTCTCCAGGCCCGACGTCGTACGGCGCGGGGAGGGGATCTGGGAGTCGACGGTGAGCGCCTGCACTTCCGCGACCAGGGGGCGGCGGCCCTCCAGGGTGACGGTCAGGCAGGTGCCGGGCACGGGCTCCGCCCGGCGGGTCAGGAACAGGCCGCTGGGGTCGGCCAGGCCCGTGATGCCCTCGTCGTGCAGCTCGAAGCAGCCGACCTCGTCCGTCGCGCCGTAGCGGTTCTTGACGCCGCGGACCAGGCGCAGGCGCGCGTGCCGGTCGCCCTCGAAGTGGAGCACCACGTCCACCAGGTGCTCCAGCAGGCGCGGTCCCGCGATGGCGCCGTCCTTGGTGACGTGGCCCACCAGCAGCGTGGACATGCCGCGTCCCTTGGAGGCGCGGATCAGCGCGCCCGCGACCTCCCGCACCTGCGCCATGCCGCCGGGCGCGCCGTCGATCTCGGGCGAGGCGACCGTCTGCACCGAGTCCAGGATCAGCAGGGAAGGCTTGACCGCGTCCAAGTGGCCGAGGACGGCGGCCAGATCGGTCTCGGCGGCCAGATACAGGTGGTCGTCGATGGCGCCGATGCGGTCGGCGCGCAGGCGGACCTGGCTCGCGGACTCCTCGCCCGTGACGTAGAGCGTGCGGTGCTCGTCACTGGCGGACTTGGCCGCGACGTCCAGCAGCAGCGTGGACTTGCCGACGCCGGGTTCGCCGGCGAGGAGGACGACGGCACCGGGGACCAGCCCGCCGCCCAGGACCCGGTCGAGTTCGGGCACGCCGGTGGAGCGGGCGGTGGCCTGGCGGCCGTCGACCTGGCCGATGGGCAGGGCGGAGGTGGTGACCCGGCCCGGCGTCGTCGTACGGACCGCGGGCGCGCCGTACTCCTCGACCGTGCCCCAGGCCTGGCACTCGGGGCAGCGGCCGAGCCACTTGGCCGTCTGCCAGCCGCACTCCGTGCAGCGGTAGGACGGGCGGTCCTTGGTGGTCTTGGTACGGGCAGCCATGGAGAAAACCGTAGCCGCCGGCACTGACAGCCCGGCCGCCGGTGGCCCGGTGGGATCCCGCGCCGGGTCGTCGCCGGGTCCCGAGCCGGACGCCGGGCGCCGGGCGCCGGGCCCCGCGCCGGGGCGTCGCCACGCGGGCGCACTCGATCGAGTCATGGAACCCGAGGTTCCGTTCCCCTTATGAGGGATCGTTTCACCCGTACGGATTAAAAGTGCTCAAGGTGCACGGAGGGACGAACCCGCGCCGCCTACGGTCGCACAGGTGATGAGCAGCAGTCCGGACACCTCGACCCGCACGACCGGTGCGCACCGGTCGCACCGCGAGGCGCGCGACCGCGCTGCCGCGCACGCCGTGGCGCAGCGCCCGCCCGCGCGCTACGAGCCTTATCTCGACGGCCTGTTCACGTACTGCCTGTCCGTGCTGTGCGACCACGAGGCGGCGACCGCCGCCCTCGGGGACGCGCTGGCGTTCGCCGAGCGGCGCGGGCAGCGCGGACCCGGGACCGCGGGCGAGCGCCGGGCCTGGCTGTACGCGCTGGCCCGCTGGGCGTGCCTGCGCAAGCTGGCCGAGGCCAAGCAGAAACGTCCGGGCACGCACGCCGCGGGCCGCACCGGCGGCGACCGGCACGCGGCCGCACGGGCCGTGCCGCCGTCCGTCTCCGAGGAGGTCCAGCGGGAGCGGCGCCGCGAACTCGCCCTGCTCGCCTGGCCGGAGGCCGCCGGCACCACCCCGGAGCAGCGCGAGGCGCTCGAACTCGCCGTACGCCACCATCTCGCCGCACACGAGGTCGCCGCCGTCCTCGGCACGGACCTCGCCACCGCGCGGGAACTGCTCGCCGCGGCCGCCTGCGAGGTGGAGCGCACCCGCGCGGCGCTCGCCGTCGTGGAGACCGGCGCCTGCCCGAGCGTGTCCCGCCTCACCGGGGACAGCCGGCTCGTGCTCGGCACGCCGCTGCGGCGCGAGCTCGTCCGGCACGTCGACGACTGCCCGCGCTGCCGCCGCACCGCCGAGCGCGCCCTGCCCGGTCAGTGGCCCGGCGCCACCGTGACCCCCGCCGGGCTGCCCGTGCTGCCCGCGCCCCGCGCGGCCCTGCTCAGGGCCCTGGCCCGCCACCCGCGCGCGCGGAGCACCGCTCCCCGCTTCGACCGGCGCGGCTTCCCGATGGATCCCAAGGACCGTGCCGCCCGCAGGGACCGGCTCCGCGCGCGTGCCGTCACGACCACGGTGGTGGCCACGGTGGTGGCCGCGCCGGTGCTGGCCCTGTGGGCCGCCTACCGCGGCAGCCCGGCCGACGAGGGCCCCGACGGCTCCGCCGCCAGCGCGCACGAAGGGCACGGCCCCGGCGCCCTGGGCGGCGAGAAGGCCGGCCGGGGCTACGAGAACACCGGCAACGCGGGGCCCGGGCCCGGCGGCCGCTTCGGCACGAGCGGGCGGCCCGACGTCTCCGTGGAGGTCATCAGCGTCACGGGCACCGGCCACAAGGACGGCCGCCTGACGGTGAGCGCCGACAACACCGGTGACACCACCCTGATCACGCTCACCGCCGCCGGGCCCGGCCCGGTCCACTGGTCCGCGTCCACCGGGGCGCCCTGGCTCTACCTGAGCCGCCCGTCCGGAACCCTCCAGCCCGGCGAGTCGTTGACGGTCAAGGTGTACGTCGACCACCTGCGCGAGCCCTCCGGCCGCTGGAGCGCACGGGTGGCGATCGCGCCCGCCGGTGCCGTCGTCTCCATCGGCGGCTACGGCACCGCACCCAGCCCCTCCGGAACCGGGCCCAAGCACCCGGCCGACCCGCCCGCGACGTCCGGTCCGCGTCCCACGCCGACCACTCCGGCGCCCTCCGAGCCCACCCCCACTCCGACCGACCCATCGCCGTCGACCGATCCCACACCCACTCCCACCGAGCCGTCGCCGACCGACCCGGACAGCACGCCCCCGCCGTCCGCGGACGGCGACACGCCCAGCCCGTCCGAGGGCCGGCCAGAAGGAGGGCGTGAGGGAACGGCGTGCGACGGCTCGGGTCGGCACGCCAAGCGCGACCGCGGATGCCCGGCCCCGGCCTCTGCGGGCGGTCGCCAGTAGTGGCGCACGACCGCCGGCGCGCCCGCCGCCGGCGATCGGGCCCGAACACCGGCGGCGCCTTCCGGCGAGCTGCCGCGCCCGGAGCCGACGGGCACCCGTACGGTCGATGTCGGCACCGGCATGCCCGCGGCGGCCGACGGCCCGTCAGACGGACGGATCCGCCGGATGCGGTGCCGGCAGCGGCAGCCCGGAGGCCAGGCGCTCCTCGCACAGCTCGACCAGGCGGTCGTAACCGGCCTTGCCCATCAGCTCGGTCAGCTCGGCCCGGTAGGAGACGTACACCGGCTCGCCCGCGCCGTGCGCCGACGTCGCCGAGGTGCACCACCAGTGCAGGTCGTGGCCGCCCGGGCCCCAGCCCCTGCGGTCGTACTCCCCGATCGACACCTGCAACACGCGTGTGTCGTCGGGCCGGTCGATCCACTCGAAGGTCCGCCGGATCGGCAGCTGCCAGCACACGTCCGGCTTCGTCTCCAGCGGCTCGCGGCCCTCTCGCAGGGCCAGGATGTGCAGCGAGCAGCCCATGCCGCCGGGGAAGCCGGGCCGGTTCTGGAAGATGCACGAGCCCTGGAAGGGACGCGTCTGCCGGGAGCCCTCGTCGTCCTCGGACACCCAGCCGTTCTCCATGCCCTCGGCGTGGTTCTGCCAGATGTCCGGTGTGAGCCTCGCCACGTGCTCGGCGACCCGCTTCTCGTCGTCCTCGTCGGAGAAGTGGGCGCCCAGGGTGCAGCACCCGTCGTCCGCGCGGCCCGCCTGGATGCCCTGGCAACCGCTTCCGAAGATGCAGGTCCAACGAGAGGTCAGCCAGGTCAGATCACAGCGGAAGACCTGCTCGTCGTCCGCCGGATCCGGGAACTCCACCCACGCGCGCGCGAAGTCGAGTCCCTTCTCGTCGGATTCCGCGCCCCGCTTCTTCGGCTTCACTGCTTTCGCCGGGTTCGCCGATTTATCGGTCTTCGCCTTTTTCGTCTTTGGCACCCGTCCAGGGTAAGTCGCCCGGCGTCCGCGCCGGGACCGTCCCGAGCAGTGCCTGGCACAGGGCGCCGGGGGCGGACGACGTGCCGGGTGGCAGTAGCGTTCCGTACATGAGACTCGGTGTCCTCGACGTGGGCTCGAACACGGTGCATCTGCTGGTGGTCGACGCGCACCCCGGCGCGCGCCCGCTGCCCGCGCACTCCCACAAGGTCGAACTGCGGCTCGCGCAGCTCCTCGACTCAAGCGGCGCGATCGGCTCCGACGGCGTCGACAGACTCGTCGCCGTGATCCGCGACGCGCTCCAGGCCGCCGAGGACAAGGGCGTCGAGGACCTGCTGCCGTTCGCCACCTCCGCCGTACGCGAGGCGGACAACGCCGACGACGTCCTCGCGCGCGTGCAGGAGGAGACCGGGGTCGGGCTCCAGGTGCTCAGCGGTGCGGAGGAGGCCCGCCTCACCTTCCTCGCCGCCCGCCGCTGGTTCGGCTGGTCGGCCGGGAAGCTGCTGGTCCTGGACATCGGCGGCGGCTCACTGGAGATCGCCTACGGCATCGACGAGGAACCCGACGCGGCCGTGTCGCTGCCGCTCGGCGCGGGCCGGCTCACCGCCGCCTGGCTGCCCGGTGACCCGCCCACCACGGAGGACGTCAAGGCGCTGCGCCGCCATGTGCGGGCCGAGATCGCGCGGACGGTCGGCGAGTTCAGCCGCTTCGGCGCCCCCGACCATGTCGTCGCCACCTCGAAGACCTTCAAGCAGCTCGCACGGCTGGCCGGCGCCCCCCGCTCCACCGAGGGGCTCTACGTCCAGCGCGAACTGAAGCGGGAGTCCCTGGAGGCGTGGGTGCCGCGGCTGTCCGGCATGACGACCGACGAGCGCTCCGAACTCCCCGGCGTCTCCGACGGCCGAGCCGGACAGCTCCTGGCGGGCGCCCTGGTCGCCGAGGGCGCCATGGACCTCTTCGGTGTGGAACGCCTGGAGATATGCCCGTGGGCCCTCAGGGAGGGTGTGATCCTGCGGCGTCTCGACCACATGGGATGACGAAGGCCACAAGGGTGGCCGCAGGCCCCGCCCTCACCCGTCGCACCCCGTAACCTGTCCCTCGTGGTGGAACCCGAACCCGTACGCATTCCGGATGCGAAGGTCGCTCTTTCGACGGCCTCCGTCTACCCGGAGTCGACGGCGACGGCCTTCGAGATCGCCGCACGGCTCGGATACGACGGCGTCGAGGTCATGGTGTGGACCGACCCGGTCAGCCAGGACATCGAGGCGCTGCGCAGACTCAGCGACTACCACCGGATCCCGATCCTCGCCGTGCACGCCCCCTGTCTGCTGATCACCCAGCGGGTGTGGTCCACCGACCCCTGGACCAAGCTCCAGCGCGCCAGGGCGGCCGCGGAGAAGCTCGGCGCGAGCACGGTCGTGGTCCACCCGCCCTTCCGCTGGCAGCGCCAGTACGCCCGCGACTTCGTCGCCGGTGTCTGGCGGATGGCGAACGAGACGGACGTGCGCTTCGCGGTGGAGAACATGTACCCCTGGCGCTACCGCGACCGCGAGATGCTCGCGTACGCCCCCGGCTGGGACGTCACGAAGGACGACTACCGCCACTTCACGATCGATCTCAGCCATGCGGCGACGGCCCGCACCGACGCGCTCCAGATGGTCGACCGCATGGGCGACCGGCTCGGCCATGTGCACCTCGCCGACGGCAGGGGCTCGGCGAAGGACGAGCACCTGGTGCCCGGCCGTGGCTCACAGCCCTGCGCCGAACTGCTGGAACGTCTCGCCATCAGTGGTTTCGACGGCCATGTCGTCATCGAGGTCAACACCCGCCGGGCCATGTCCAGCGCCGAGCGTGAGGCCGACCTCGCCGAGGCCCTGGCCTTCACCCGGCTGCACCTGGCCTCGGCGGTGAAGGTGCCGAGGCGATGACCGGCGCCACCGCCCGCCGCCGTGGCCGCCCCCGCCGCGAGGAGGCCGCCGACACCCGCGACCGCATCCTGACCGTGGCCCGCGAGGAGTTCTCCGAACGCGGCTACGAGAAGACCTCGGTACGCGGCATCGCCAAGGCCGCCGGAGTCGACTCGGCCCTGGTCCACCACTACTTCGGCACCAAGGAGCAGGTGTTCGAGGCGGCGATCGAGGTCGTCCTCGCGCCCGCGCTGAACGCGCCGGAGGCGCTCGTCGACGGCCCGCTCGACGGCGTCGGAGAGCGTTTCGCCCGGTTCTTCTTCGGTATCTGGGAGCGACCGGCCACCCGTACGCCCCTGCTGGCGATCGTCCGCTCCGCGCTGAGCAACGACACCGCGGCCGCCGTCTTCCGCCGGCTGATCGTCTCGCAGCTGCTGCGGCGCATCGCCGACCGGTTCGACCTGCCCGACGCGGAGCTGCGCGCCGAGCTCGCCGCCGCGCAGCTGGTGGGGTGCGCGATCCTGCGGTACGTGATCAAGGTGGAGCCGCTGGCGACGGCGGACGTGGAGCAGATCATCGCGCGGGTGGCACCCGTGGTGCAGCGGCATCTCACGGGGACGTGACGCCCGGACGGCCTTCCCGCGTCCGCCCGGATGAACGCGTCCCCCCGAGACACGCGTCCCGTCGACCGAGGCAGGAGATCCGTCGACCCGAAGGACGCGTCCCGTCGCCTCGAGACACGCGTCCCGCATTTCGGACAGCGCGTCCCGACCCCTGGATGACCGGCGTAGGCTCGACTGAGCCAGAACTCTGCCGGGACTCCCTGCTGCCCGGCAGAACTTCCCGAAGGAGCGAGCGACGATGCCCGAGCTGAGGTCCCGCACAGTCACCCACGGCCGCAACATGGCGGGCGCCCGCGCCCTTATGCGCGCCTCCGGTGTACCAGGTGCGGACATCGGCCGGAAGCCGATCATCGCGGTCGCCAACAGCTTCACGGAGTTCGTGCCCGGTCACACCCACCTCCAGCCGGTCGGCCGGATCGTCAGCGACGCGGTCCGGGAGGCGGGCGGCATCCCGCGCGAGTTCAACACCATCGCCGTCGACGACGGCATCGCGATGGGCCACGGCGGCATGCTGTACTCGCTGCCCTCGCGCGACCTGATCGCGGACAGCGTCGAGTACATGGTCGAGGCGCACTGCGCCGACGCCCTGATCTGCATCTCCAACTGCGACAAGATCACCCCGGGCATGCTGATGGCGGCCCTGCGCCTGAACATCCCCACGGTCTTCGTCTCCGGCGGCCCCATGGAGGCCGGCCGCGCCACGCTGGTCGACGGCACCGTCCGCACGCTCGACCTGATCGACGCGATCGCGGACGCCGCCAACGACAAGGTCTCCGACGAGGACATCCTCCGCATCGAGGAGAACGCCTGTCCGACCTGCGGCTCCTGCTCCGGCATGTTCACCGCCAACTCGATGAACTGCCTGACCGAGGCGATCGGCCTGTCCCTGCCGGGCAACGGCTCCGTCCTCGCCACCCACACCGCCCGCCGCGCCCTGTACGAGGACGCGGCCCGCACGGTGATGGACCTCGCCCGCCGCCACTACGAGCAGGACGACGAGACGGTCCTGCCCCGCTCCATCGCCACCTTCGCGGCCTTCGAGAACGCGATGGCCCTGGACATCGCGATGGGCGGATCCACCAACACGATCCTGCACCTGCTGGCGGCGGCCCAGGAGGCCGGTGTCGACTTCGGCCTGGAGCAGATCGACGCCGTCTCCCGCAGGGTGCCGTGCCTGGCGAAGGTGGCGCCGAACGTCACCAGGAACCGCACGTACTACATGGAGGACGTGCACCGCGCCGGGGGCATCCCCGCCCTGCTCGGCGAACTGCACCGCGCGGGTCTGCTGAACGAGGACGTGCACGCGGTGCACAGCCCCTCCCTGGCGGACTGGCTCAAGACCTGGGACGTGCGCGGCGGTTCCCCGTCCCCGGAGGCGGTCGAGCTGTGGCACGCGGCCCCCGGCTGCGTGCGCTCGGCGGAGGCGTTCTCCCAGTCCGAGCGCTGGGAGGCCCTGGACACCGACGCCGCCGACGGCTGTATCCGCTCCGTCGAGCACGCCTACTCCAAGGACGGCGGCCTGGCGGTGCTGAAGGGCAACCTGGCCGTGGACGGCTGCGTGGTGAAGACCGCGGGCGTCGACGAGTCGATCTGGACCTTCGAGGGCCCGGCGGTCGTCTGCGAGTCGCAGGAGGAGGCCGTCCAGAAGATCCTCACCCAGCAGGTCAAGGAGGGCGACGTCGTCGTCATCCGCTACGAGGGCCCCAAGGGCGGCCCCGGCATGCAGGAGATGCTGTACCCGACCTCGTACCTGAAGGGCCGCGGCCTGGGCAAGAGCTGCGCGCTGATCACGGATGGCCGCTTCTCCGGCGGCACCTCGGGCCTGTCCATCGGCCACGCCTCGCCCGAGGCGGCCTCCGGCGGCACGATCGCGCTCGTCGAGGACGGCGACCGCATCCGTATCGACATCCCGAACCGCTCCATCGAACTGCTCGTCGACGACGCGGAGCTGTCCCGCCGTGAGCAGACCCTGAACGGCGCGTACGTCCCGAAGGACCGCGACCGGAAGGTGTCGGCGGCGCTGCGGGCCTACGCCGCGATGGCCACCAGCGCCGACAAGGGCGCCGTGCGGGACGTGTCGAACCTGGGCTGACGTGACGGATGACGGCTGACGCGGCCTGATCCGTGCGGACCCGCGGGGCCGTCTCTTCGGAGGCGGCCCCTTCAGCAGGTCACCAGGAGGCCGGAGCGTGGCCGCAGGTCACCAGGACGCCGGGTCGTGGCCGTCCACGGCGAAGACGGTGCCGTCGGGGGCGCCCGCGTAGACGCGGCCCTTGACGATCACGGGCACGGGCAGCTCCGCCGCGACCCGGTCCGTGTGCGCGCCGAGCCGCGGCCGGGTCTGGCCGACGATCCGCCCGCTGCGGGCCCCGACCGCCAGCAGACGCCCGTCCCCGGCGAGGAAGTACACGTGGCCGGCGTCGGCGATCGGCGCCGAACCCCGGCTCACGGCCGTCTCCAGCCGCCACCGCACCTTCCGCGCCGCCAGGTCGACCGCGTCCAGCGAGCCACCGCCGCCCAGCAGGTGCACCACGTCGCCGTGCACGCCCGCCTGCACCGTGTCGCGGGGAACGGGCAGCGTGACCCGGACCGACGCCCTGGACTGCGGCGTGTAGCGGACCACGGCGTCCACCCGGCCGAAGGCCGGCTCGGCGGAGAGCAGGACGAGGGAGCCGTCGCGGCTGCCCACGGGCGTCAGCGTTCCGCGCAGCCGCGCCTCCCAGCGCACATCGCCCGTGGCCGGGTCCACCGCGACGACCCGAGTGTTCGCCCCGTCGGCCGACGCGCTCACCGCGTACGCCAGCGGATCCGCGGCGAACACGGAGAAGTGCGGCAGCGGAAGACCGGGCACCGGCCGGCTCCACCTGGTCTCGCCCGACGCGGCGTCGACCGCGCGCACCAGCCCGTCGGTGCCGGTGAGCAGCACCATGCCGCCGACGCAGCGCACTCCGCTGTACGCCGGAACGTCCGACTGCCAGCGCGGCCTGCCCGAGTCGGGGTCCAGCGCCTCCAGACGCCGGCCGTGGTCCGTCATCGGCTGCACCAGACCACCCGCGACGACCGGCGGCACCCCGGTGAGCATCTTGGGTACGGAGTGCCGCCAGAGCAGGCTTCCGTCCGCCGGATCGAGGGCGTAGACCAGTCCCGGCCGCGCGCAGAACAGCTTTCCGGCCCCGTACGAGCACTGGGGGGCGCCCTCGCCGGACACGGGCTTGGCCACCCACTCGGAGAACGCGGCCGAAGCGGCTCCGGGCAGAGTGCTCTCCGGCGCCGAGCTGTGCGGCGACATCCCGGCGTCGAGCAACTGGACCGTGGCGAGTCCGCCGCCGACGACCAGTCCGAGGGCCCCGGCGGCCACGGCGAGCCGCCGCGAGCGCGGGCGCCGCCCGGTCAGGATCCCCGTCAGCCGCCCGGACCGCCGTGTCGTACGGCCCCTCGGTTCCCCCTGGGGCTCGGCCGGGGACGCGTCACCGCCGTGGTCACCGGCCGCGTCCGCCCCACCGGTACCCGCGTCCGGTCCACCGGTTCCGGAGAACACACCGGTCCCAGACGTCAGCCGCTCCGGTATGAACGCCTGGGTGTCGTACGAGGCGGCCGCCGAGCGCAGTTCCCGCATCAGCTCGTCCGGGGTGGGCCGGTCCTCGGGCTCCTTGGCCAGACAGCGCAGCACCAGCGGCGCCAGGTCCTCCGGTACGCCGGTCAGGTCGGGCTCGTCGTGCACGACCTGGTAGGCGACGATGTACGGGCTGTCGGAGTCGAACGGCCCCCGCCCGGTCGCCGCGTGCACCAGCACGGAGCCGAGCGCGAAAATGTCCGCCGCCGGCCCGACCTCCCGCGGCCGGCGGAACTGCTCGGGCGCCATGAAGGGCGGAGTACCGATCAACTTGCCGGTCTCGGTGCGCAGTTCGCTGTCCTTCGGGCGGGAGATGCCGAAGTCGATGACCTTCGGCCCGTCCTCGGCGAGCAGCACGTTGCTCGGCTTGAGATCGCGGTGGACGACACCCACCCGGTGGATGTCGCGCAGCGCCTCGGCAAGCCCCGCCATCAGCCGCCGCAACTGGGCGGGAGGCAACGGCCCGTTCCGCTTCACCTGGTCCGAAAGCGTGGGGCCGGGAATGAACAGGGTGGCCATCCAGGGCCGTTCGGCCTCCGGGTCGGCGTCGACGACGGGCGCGGTGAAGGCGCCGCTGACCCTCCGGGCCGCCGCCACCTCCTGCCGGAACCGCCCCCTGAACTCGGGGTCCCAGGCGTACTGGGCGTGTACGACCTTCACCGCGAGCCTCAGCCCCGAGGTGCTGCGGGCCAGATGCACCACGCCCATGCCGCCGGAGCCGAGACACGACTCGAGGCGGTAGTGACCGGCGTACTCCGGAAGTTCCGCTTCCGCGCCCGCACCGGTATTGCGCTGTGGCGTCATGGACCACCCCCCGTGCTGTTCGTTCGCGCGTGCGACGCACGGAGCCTAGTCGATGACCCGAACGGGACCGAGGCGGCTTGCGGGTCTTCACGTGCGAATCGCGTACCTGTGTTTCGCGAAGCGTTCTCGGGGAATCAACGGGGCCCCATGGCAGTCATGGGGTGTGACGGGGGAGGTTTCTCATGTCTGTCGACCGTGCCGCAGAGCGTGTCGGGGAGCGAGTCGAGGAGTCCGGCGGCGACACCGCGGAGACCGTCGCGACAGCGGCGGCCGTGCAGTACTACCCGGTCGCGCCGGGCGTCCAGCTCAACGTCCGCAGCGGCCCCGGCACCGGCTACAGCATCGTCCGCACGCTGAGCGAGGGCGCCCAGGTGCCGATCTACTGCCAGACGCCGGGTACGACGGTGTCGGGCTACTACGGCACATCGAACATCTGGGACAACATCGGAAGCGGCCAGTACGTCTCGGACACCTATGTGAAGACGGGCAGCGACGGCTACGTGACCGGCCGCTGCGGCTGATCCCCGACGGAGCCCGCGGGCACCCCGGAGCCATAATCGACCCGTGAGCGACGACAACGGCACCCCGGGCACCACCGCGGGCTCCGCAGGGCCCCGCCCCGAGCCCCTGCGCTTCTTCGGCACCACCTGGGTGAACCACGACAACGGCTACACCGCCCGCCGTATCGGCGTCGCCGCCGGCTCGCTCGCCGCGGCCGCCGTCTCCTGCTTCGTGCTCCGCTTCGCCTACCAGGGACTCCAGATCGCCGGCTCCGGCGCCTTCGTGGAACTCCTGGTCGTGGTGATGTTCGCGGTGTGCAGCGCGCTCGCCTTCCGTCACACCTGGGACGGCTTCGGCAAGCGCCCCGACCCCGACCGCCAGGCCTCCCTGCGCGGCCTGCTCGCCATCGGATTCACCGGTTCCCTCCTCGCCTACTTCTTCCGCTCGCTCGTCGAGGCCCCAGGCGAGAAGCTGCACCGCCAGGAGTACCAGCAGGCCCGCGAACAGTACGAACGCCGGGCCACCCGCCGCTCGGGCAACCCATCCAAGAAGCGCCGCCGCTCCTGAGCGGGGGCTGCGCAGTCCGCGAACCGGTCCACGCCGCCGGAATCCCCTGCCACGGATTGCTCGTGCGGTCGCACGACGGCCGTACGACCGCATCCCCGCCGCCCGCCCACGCAGGCCAAGCCCATTCCTTCAGCGCCGCCGCGGCCCAGTACGCGGCGAACCGGCCCTCCTACCCGCCCGCCCTCTTCGACGCGCTGGAGGAACTCACCGGCCGGTCCCTCGCCGGCCGCCCGAGTCGTCGACATCGGCGCCGGGCTCGACCGCCCTGCTGCACGAACGCGGTGCCGACGTGCTGGCCGTCGAGCCCGGCGACGGCATGGCGGCCCACTTCCGGCTCACCCGCCCCGGCATCCTGATCGTGCGCGGCGACGGCAACGCCCTCCCCCTCGCCGACTCCAGCGCCGACCGCCTCACCTACGTCCAGCGCCGACCGCCTCACCTACGCCCAGTCCTGGCACTGGACCCACCCCTCCCGGGCTGTCCAGGAGGCCCTGCGTGTCCTGCGTCCGGGCGGTGCCCTGGCGCTGTGGTGGAACAGGGACGCCGCCCGGCTTCGAGTGGATCGCCCGGCAGAACGCCCGCATCCGCCGCCTCTTCCGCGTCGACCCCTACGCCGAGCGAGAGGCGGCCGCCGTCCGCGCGGGCCGGACGCACCCCGAACGACTCTGCTTCACCCGTCGCGAGGTCCGCTGGAGCCGCCGGGTCCCGCTCGACACCCACCTCGCCAACCTCGGCAGCCAATCACGCCTCCTGGGTCTGCGCCGAGGAACACAGGGACGCCTTCCTCACCGAGGAACGGGACCACCTGCTGGAGGTCTTCCCGGACGGCCACGTGGAGGAGACCTACGACGTGCTTCTCCTCGTCGCCACCACATCTCGACGCGGCTCATCCCCTCACCCCACTTGACGGCGCTCCCTCCCGCGCGCATTAATCATCGCATGATGAATATTCCTTCGGGGCCACCACCCCGCCCAGAAACGGATGCCGTCCGAGCCGAAGCCCTCACCGTCGTCCGGGGCCCCCGCACCGTCGTGCGGGGCCTCGACTTCACCGTCCCGCGCGGCCGTATCACCGGCCTCCTCGGCCCCTCCGGCTGCGGCAAGTCCACCCTCATGCGCGCCATAGCCGGCACCCAGGCCAAGGTCGGCGGCACCCTGGAGATCCTCGGCCTGCCCGCCGGCCACGCCACCCTCCGCAATCGCATCGGCTACGTCACCCAAGCCCCCTCCGTCTACGACGACCTGACCGTCCGCCAGAACCTCGAATACTTCGCCGCGATCCTCGACCCCGGCCGCGCGGCAGCCGAACGCCGCCGGGACAACGTCAGCCGGGCCATCGCCGACGTCGACCTCACCGGCCACGCCGACGCCCTCGCCGGCAACCTCTCCGGCGGCCAGCGCAGCCGCGTCTCCCTCGCGGTCGCCCTCCTCGGCACCCCCGAACTGCTGGTCCTCGACGAACCGACCGTCGGCCTCGACCCCGTGCTGCGCCGCGACCTGTGGAACCTCTTCCACGACATCGCCGCCACCCGAGACGCCACCCTCCTCGTCTCCTCCCACGTCATGGACGAGGCCGAGCGCTGCCACCACCTCCTCCTCATGCGCGAGGGGCAGCTCCTCGCCGACGACACCCCCGAAGCACTCCGGGCCCGAACCGGCGCCGAGACCGTCGAGGCGGCCTTCCTGCACCTGGTCGACGAGGCGGCCGCAGCAGGCCGCACCAAGGAGACAGCACGATGAGCACGACCACCGCACCCCACGCGCCCCGTGCCCTGAGCGCCGCCCGCACCACCGCCACCGCGGCCCGGGTTCTGCGCCAGCTCCGCCACGACCCGCGCACCATCGCACTGATGCTGCTGGTCCCCTGCGTGATGCTGCTCCTGCTGCGCTACGTCTTCGACGGCAGCCCGCGCACCTTCGACAACATCGGCGCCTCGCTCCTCGGCATCTTCCCGTTGATCACCATGTTCCTGGTGACCTCGATCGCCACCCTGCGCGAACGCACCTCCGGCACCCTCGAACGACTCCTCGCCATGCCGCTCGGCAAGGGCGACCTCATCGCCGGCTACGCGCTCGCCTTCGGCGCCCTCGCGATCATCCAGTCCGCGCTGGCCACGGGACTGGCGGTCTGGTTCCTCGGCCTGGACGTCACCGGCTCGCCCTGGCTGCTCCTGCTGGTCGCCCTCCTCGACGCCCTGCTCGGCACCGCCCTCGGCCTCTTCGTCTCCGCCTTCGCCGCCTCCGAGTTCCAGGCGGTCCAGTTCATGCCGGCGGTGATCTTCCCCCAGCTCCTCCTCTGCGGCCTGTTCACCCCCCGGTCCGACATGCACCCCGCCCTGGAGGCCATCTCCGACGTCCTCCCGATGTCCTACGCGGTCGACGCCATGAACGAGGTGCTGCGCCACACCGACGTGACGACGACATTCGTACGCGACGCACTGATCGTGGCGGGCTGCGCCCTGCTCGTCCTCGGCCTGGGAGCGGCCACCCTCAGGCGGCGAACCGCGTAGCCCCACAGGACCGGAGGGTGTCCCGCCAGCCGGACAGTCCACCCATACCCCGGACCACCGGTGGGAGGATGAATCCCATGAGCCAGAAAGTCGCAGTTCTCGGCACCGGAAAGATCGGCGAAGCCCTGCTCAGCGGAATGATCCGAGCCGGCTGGACACCCGCCGACCTGCTGGTCACCGCCCGCCGCCCGGAACGGGCCGAAGAACTCCGCGCCCGCCATGGAGTCACCCCGGTCACCAACGCGGAAGCAGCGAAGACCGCCGACACCCTCATCCTCACCGTCAAGCCCCAGGACATGGGCACCCTCCTCGACGAACTCGCCCCGCACGTCCCCGCCGACCGCCTGGTCATCAGCGGCGCCGCGGGCATCCCCACCTCCTTCTTCGAGGAGCGCCTGGCCTCCGGCACCCCGGTCGTCCGCGTCATGACGAACACCCCCGCCCTCGTCGACGAGGCCATGTCGGTCATCTCCGCCGGCACCCACGCCTCCGCAGAACACCTCGCCCACGCCGAGGAGATCTTCGGCGCCGTGGGCAAGACGCTCCGCGTCCCCGAGTCCCAGCAGGACGCCTGCACCGCCCTCTCCGGCTCGGGACCGGCCTACTTCTTCTACCTGGTCGAGGCCATGACCGACGCCGGCATCCTCCTCGGCCTGCCCCGGGACAAGGCCCACGACCTGATCGTCCAGTCCGCGATCGGCGCCGCGGTGATGCTCCGCGACAGCGGGGAACACCCCGTGAAACTCCGCGAGAACGTCACCTCGCCGGCCGGCACGACGATCAACGCCATCCGCGAACTGGAGAACCACGGCGTGCGCGCCGCGCTCATCGCCGCGCTGGAAGCCGCCCGCGACCGCAGCCGCGAGCTGGCCTCCGGCAACAACTGACCCCGGCACCGGGCGGCCGACGCAGGCCGCCCGCCCCGCCGCCGCTCACTCAGGCAGGCAGCAACCCGATCGCCCGGTACGCCGCGTCCACTCTCGGCCGCGCCATCTCCCTGGCCTTCTCCGCGCCCCTGCGCAACACCCCTTCCACATACGCGGGATCCGCGCACAGCTCCCTGTGCCTTGCCTGTACCGGCCTGAGGAGCTCGACCACGGCCTCCGCGGTGTCCTTCTTCAAGGCGCCGTACGACTCATATACACCGCCCAGGGCCTCCGGGTTCCCACCCTGACAAGCGGCCAGGATCTCCAGCAGATTCGCCACCCCGGGCCGCTCCTGCGGGTCGTAGACGACGTTCCGCCCGCTGTCGGTCACCGCCCGCATGACCTTCTTCTCCACGACCTCCGGCTGGTCGAGCAGATAGACGATGCCCGGCCCGGAGTCGTCCGACTTCCCCATCTTCGACGACGGGTCCAGGAGGTTCATCACCCGCGCCGCCACCTTCGGAGGCGTCGCCTTCGGCACCACGAACGTGTGCCCGTACCGCTGGTTGAACCGCACCGCCAGATCACGGGTCAGCTCCACGTGCTGCGTCTGGTCGTCACCGACCGGCACCTCGTCCGTTCCGTACGCCAGGATGTCCGCCGCCATCAGCACCGGATACGTCAGCAGCGACAGCCGCACGCTCCCGCCCCGCTGTTGCTCGCGCGCGGCCTTCTCCTTGTACTGGATCATCCGCCGCATCTCGCCGTCCGTGGCCACGCACTCCAGCAGGTACGACAGCCGGGCGTGTTCGTCCACATGGCTCTGCACGAACAGGGTGCACAGCTCCGGATCGAGCCCCGCCGCCAGCAGCAGCGTCGCAGCCTGCCGGCTGAGTCTGCGCACCCGCGCCGGGTCATGGTCCACGGTCAGCGCATGGAGGTCGACGACGCAGAACAACGCCTCCGACCGGTGCTGGTCCACCTCGGCCCACCGCCGCATGGCGCCCAGGTAGTTCCCCAGCGTCAGGTGTCCGGTCGGCTTGACCCCGCTGAAGACCCGAGTCCTCTCCACACTCCACCTCCTGGTCGAGGCCGCCGTCCCCGGTCGGCCGGCCCCCGGAGTCCTGGAGGGAGATACGAGAACGGCCGCCGAGGCGGCGGCCGTTGGATGCATACGTGAGTACGGCCGCCGTCAGGCGGCCCACCACAGATGGGTGCACGTACGCGTAGTCATGACCCCAGGATAGGACTCCGGAGGGCCGTCCGCCCGTGAGTTGACACACCTCGCAGCGATACGTAGTGTTCTCCGAGTTGCCTGACGTGAGAGCCGACTCCGGTCGGTCCCCGGACAACCTTTCCTAAGTGCCACCCTTTACCGACGACAGTTGTGCAGTCTGTCTGTTGTCGTGTCATCGGCGTGCGTATTCATGGAATGAGGAATCCGCGCCCGAAAGGTCGCAGCCCCCGATTCGCACGGGAGCAGGGAATCCGCTAAAGTCTCACCCCGTCGGAACGGCCCAACGGTCGCGAAGACAAATCCCGCCGACTGGGAGTCAGGTCGAAAAAGATCTGATAGAGTCGGAACCGCCGGAAAGGGAAACGCGAAAGCGGAAACCTGGAAAGCGCCGAGGAAATCGGATCGGAAAAAGATCTGATAGAGTCGGAAACACCGAAGGGAAGCGCCCGGAGGAAAGCCCGAGAGGGTGAGTACGAAGGAAGCGTCCGTTCCTTGAGAAC